>JAAYKZ010000169.1 GCA_012522165.1 Clostridiales bacterium | reverse complement strand
CTACTCTTCTTACCATTGGAAAGGAGACTCAAAGTCTCAAATGGACTGTACTTTCCTTTGCTATACCTACTATAACTGGAATTGTGTTATGCTTTATTGTGGCCCAAGGAGTAAGATTATTGGGGCTTGTATAGGAAATTATCAATAAAGTGGCTAAACAAGACTTCCTTATGGTATTATTTACTATAAGGGAGTTTTTATTATAAAATGATTGATTGTTTTTGATTATAGAATAAGGGTATAAATAATTGTGTTATGCTTTATTTTTCGAAAGGAGCTTGTTGGCTTCTTAGTATGACAAGGAGGATAAGGTATGGTTGGAGATTTAATTGAAATTATATTACGCAGCGCAGAGGAGTCCTTTGTTCAAGTAACAGCTTTTGTAGGTGCAGTTCTTCTGTTATTTGGTTACATAAATTATAAGCAGCAAGGAGCCTTTGTGGATACTATAGAGAGATCAAAAAAATATCAGCCCCTTATTGGTGCATTTTTAGGTATGACTCCTGGCTGTGGGGGAGCAATATTTGTTATGCCTTTGTATGTAAAAGGTACTGTTAGCTTTGGAACGGTTATTGCTACATTAGTAGCTACAGCTGGAGATGCCTCCTTTGTAATTTTAACAAAAGCACCTTTACATTTCGCTTTTATATCAATTATATGTTTTATTGTTGGTGCTATCACAGGTTATGTTATAGACTATTGGGGAATTGGGGATTGGGTACGTAAAAGATCCTCTAAGGTAGTAAGTGAGGATAAAAATATTGAAGAGAAACATAGACAGGCTGAAGCACAGTTGGATGAGCTGTATTGCGATAACCCCAATGTTTGTAGGGTTAGATCCAGCAATTTGAAGCATATTGGCCATGAAGAAGGAGATGAGATTGATTTAGTCCTTCACCATAGCGATCCTTTAGATGTAAACAGTTTAGGCTATAAGCTAACCCATGGTGCTTATGTAGTGTTTTGGATCATTTTAGCTTTAGGATTTGTGCTAGGGATTTTGGATCTTTCCATGGTAGATATAAATGCCCTTCCTGGTTTGCCCAATATTGGCACAATAATAGGAGTTGTAGGAACCCTTGTGGCAGTACTATACATGCTCTTTGGTAAGAAATTTATTACAGCCCAAACCCACGAAGATGTGGAACACAAATTGTTTTCTTTAAAGGAGACTTTTATACACAATGCTGAAGAAACAGCCTTTGTAGGGACTTGGGTCTTTGTAGCTTACTTGGTCTATGAAATAGGGGTATATTTAATTGGAGGAGAGCAGGTAATAGAGGCATTTCTCACCTCTACAGGCTTGATGTCTGTTATTATAGGAGTGTTAGTTGGACTAATACCAGGATGCGGCCCACAGATAATCTTTGTATCCTTGTATCTTAAGGGAATGTTCCCCTTTGCTGCTCTTTTAGCTAACTCTATTTCTCAGGATGGAGACGCTTTATTCCCCCTTATAGCTCTTGATGCCAAGTCAGCATTTTGGGCTACAGTATTTACTACAATACCTTCATTTATTGTAGGTGTAATCGCATACTACCTACAATTGCTCTTCTGAAGTTGAGGTTTTTGAGAAGCACAAAACAATCTATCCATATGGGGAAGAAAAAATAGTAGAAAATCAATGGATATATACTGTAGTCTTTGATGAAGATTTTTGGCAGGATTATGGGATATTAGACCAGCAGATGGAAAATAGATAAAACTGCATTAAAAACAATTATTACCATAGGAAAAACCTATGATAACAATTAGATAATTATATTTTACAATATACCAGCCTAGTAATATTATATAGAAGGAATGTTACTAACGAAAATATTACATAAGGCAAGAGGTGTATTGTATTAAATGTCAAGAAGAAAAACTTTTGTAGCTGCATTATTAATCTTTCTTATAGCACAACTACTCTCAGCTTGCGTAGCACAGTCTGCAGTGACAGGTGTAGATGCTCAAAATGATGTGGATGTGGAAAAAGATGTAGATACCAATGAAGAAAGCAATGAAAATAGTGTTTATTATAGCTTTGTAGATGCACTAGAAAACACTGTAGTGTTAGAGGAAAAGCCAAGTAGAGTGGTATCTCTTGTGGGCTCCTATGCAGAAACTTGGCTATTGGCAGGTGGACAGCTAATAGGAGTAACTAATGATGTCATGACTGAAAGAAAATTGGATTTACCTGAAGATACACAGATTGTGGGTACCATTAAGGATCCCAATCTAGAGGTAATATTGGATCTTTCGCCCGATTTTGTGTTACTATCTCCTGATATTGACAGCCATGTAAAGGCAGCAGATACCCTTGAAAAAGCTAATATACCCCATGGTTTTTTTAAGGTAGAGCATTTTGAGGATTATTTAAATATGTTGGATATATGCACCGATATAACTGGCAATAAGGAGCTATATGATAAGAACGGGTTGCAGGTTAAAAAACAAATAGATGGGATTTTAGAAAAAGTTCAAAACCAAACTGGTGCAGATATTTTGTTTATACGGGCTATGTCCAGCGGTGCAAAGGCAAAGTATGATGATAATATGGCCTGTAAGATACTAGATGATTTAGGCACCACAAATATAGCCTCAAAACATGAGTCACTATTAGAAGATTTAAGCATGGAGGTAATTATTCAAGAGGATCCGGAATATATTTTTGTGGTAACCATGGGAGATAGCCAAAAGGCCATCAATGCATTGAAGGAAGGCATAGAAAAGGATCCGGCATGGGGCAATCTGTCTGCCGTAAAAAATGGCAATTACATTGTCCTACCCAAGGAGCTATTCCATTACAAGCCAAACGCAAGATGGGGTGAAAGCTATGAGTATATGGCCAAAATTCTCTATCCGGAAATTTTTCAATAAAAATAGTGGGAGCTATAACGGATTAGTTATAGCTCTCCTTCTTATATTGCTTATTATAGCTGCTATTGTAAGTATAAGCATTGGATCTTCCAAAATACCTGTCGGGGAGATTATTTCTGCTATGCATCAGAGGGATATTAATTCAAAGACCTATCAAATTATAAGTTTTGTAAGAATACCCAGAACCTTGGCAGCAATACTGGCTGGTTGTTCTTTATCGGTTTCTGGAGCCATCTTGCAGTCGGTTTTAAATAATTCCCTAGCCAGCCCCAATATAATAGGAGTGAATTCAGGGGCAGGTTTTCTTGCTGTACTTATAAGTGCTTTTTTTCCTGCCAGTCTCTATTTTGTTCCCCTAGCTGCTTTTATTGGCGGACTTATGGCTGTACTTATAGTTTTCTTTATAGCACAAAAAACCGGTGCATCCCGTATGTCTATAGTTTTGTCAGGGATTGCTGTTTCAAGCTTTATAGGGGCCATGACAGATACTGTGCTCACCCTTCATCCAGATTCTGCTATAGATAGAGCCGTATTCATGGTAGGAGGCTTCTCCGGTGTTACAATGGAAAGGTTAGCTGCTCCAGCTGGTTTTATTGTTTTAGCCCTTATAATTGTCTTAGTTCTTAGTTATGATATGAATGTACTAGCCCTAGGTGATGAGACTGCTAAATCCTTAGGTTTGACAGTGAGTAGGCTACGGTTTCTTTTTTTGGGCTTGGCGGCCCTTCTTGCAGGTAGCGCTATAAGCTTTGCTGGGCTGTTAGGTTTTGTGGGACTTATTGTACCACATGCCTCAAGATTCCTAGTTGGTTATGATAATAGATTCCTGATACCTGTATGTGCACTTCTGGGAAGTATTTTTACCCTATGCTGTGATGTGCTTGCTCGAGTTTTATTTGCACCCTTTGAAATACCTGTGGGGATAATAATGTCCTTTCTAGGAGGCCCATTTTTCATTTACCTATTACTAAAACGCAAGAAAGGGAAGCTATATGGTTAGATTGAAGAATGTGTCAGCAGGATACAATAAGATAGAGGTCATAAAAAATATAAATATCTCCTTGGAAGAAGGCACCATAACTACTATTATCGGCAAAAACGGCTGTGGCAAGACCACTCTTTTGAAAACAGCATCTAATCTATTAGAACCTTTTAGAGGGGAGATCTTGGTCAAAGGGAAAAACATAGGGGATATGTCCCGCAAGGAGGTGGCTAAAGAGCTTTCATTTTTGCCACAACTTAGGGATACTCCTAATATAACAGTCTATAATTTAGTGTTACATGGCAGGTTCCCATATTTAGGTTTTCCCCGTATACCTCAGAAGAAGGACAAGCTAATTGTAGAGAGTGCCATAGAAAGTATGGGGCTTCAGGAGTATATAGAGAAAAATATATGGGAGCTTTCTGGAGGCCAGCGTCAAAGAGCCTATATAGCAATGGTACTGGCCCAGGATACAGACATAATATTTCTCGATGAGCCAACCACATACTTAGATATTAATCATCAGTTTGAGATATTGGAAATAATTAAAAAATTAAAAGGTATGGGCAAAACCATTGTTATGGTATTACATGACCTTAGCAGTGCTCTCGCTTATTCAGACAGGATTTGTTTAATGGATAAAGGAGAGATAGTTATATATGATACTCCGCAAGCTGTGTATGAAAGCAGGGAGATAAATAGAATCTTTGGGCTATCCTCTGAACAGGTGGAATTAAAGAATAATGCACAAAAACAATATGTATTTTATGTTAGCTAGATTGAATGTTATACAGGTTTAGTCTATTCTTTCCACTGAGATAACTAGAAAGTGGAGGGGATAGGCTATTTTTATTTGGATTTATTCAGACGCTATTCTACTGTGGGAAACTATCGGTGAAATATTACTTGTTGCACCAATAAAAAAGTGATATGATCTAATAATATCATAGGTAAAACCTATTAATGATTTTTGTTTTGGTAGGAGGCTAACATGACTATAAGACATTTAAGAATATTTATAGAGGTAGCAGATACTGGTAAAATGAGTGCTGCAGCATCAAAACTATATATATCACAGCCAACAGTAAGCCAGGCTATAAAAGAACTGGAAGAGTACTATGGCATGCTGCTCTTTGAGCGCCTTTCCAAAAAGCTTTATATAACAGAAAAAGGCAAGAAGTTACTTTCTTATGCAAGAAATGTTGTCAAACAATTTGATGATATGGAAGAGATGATATTTGAAACTGGATATGTAGAGAAAATTAGGATAGGTGCAACCATGACCGTAGGAGAATGTTTACTTAGCCAAATTCTAAACAGCTTTAAAAAAGCCAATCCTGAGGTTGAAATTTATTCATATATAAATAATACAAAAATCATTGAAGAGAAGTTATTAAAATCTGAACTAGATGTAGCAATAGTTGAGGGAAGGGTAAAAAGTCAGGATCTAATAAGCATTCCAGAAATTAAAGATTTCTTAGTTCTTATTTGTAGCATGTCCCATCCCTTTGCTAAACGGGAGACTGTGAAGCTTTCTGAGCTGTCTCAAGAGAGCTTTGCCATGCGTGAAGAGGGAAGCGGCACCAGAGAGCTTTTTGAAAGGTTTATGGCAGATAAGGGTATATCCATAAAAACAACTTGGGAGGCCAACAGCTCTCAGGCCATTAAAAGTGCGGTAATAGAAAATCAAAGTCTAGCCGTTATCTCTGTACGTTTATTGGAAGAGGAAATTAGAAGAGGACAAGTATACGTAATACAAAAT
>JAAYKZ010000168.1 GCA_012522165.1 Clostridiales bacterium | reverse complement strand
TAATTATACTGGGTTAAAAATAATAAACATTTCATGAAATTAAAATAAAAAAAGAGGGAGTTATTATGACTAATTATCAGATAGAGTTAACACCATTCAAACATAAATACAAAGCCATGCCTTTAGAGAAAAGAAAGAATATATTGCCGGAGAGAAATGTGTGCAGTCTGGCACCATCTGAAGATTATGCTGACTGTATTAGTACGGGTAATGGATACCAGAGAATAGATGTTCTAGGTGATCCTTACAATGAAGAGCTAGCCTTTTGGCAAGAAACCTTGTATGCACCCCAGTGGGCTAAGACACCAGAACCTCCTGATCTAACGGGGGTTATGCCCAAAGTTCGTAAGCTGCTGTTAGAAGGAAAGCTAGCGGAAGCAGGAGAAGTGGTGCATCAGGCTCAGCTAGATGCTGGATTTGGACCTCTTTTTGGCAAATGGAATGATAATATTGTTCCACCGTCCAGCCTGCGACTCCACAGGGCTTTTTGGCTGAGTATTAAGCAGCAGGAGTTCAGCCAGACCCAGAATTATTTACGCTGGTTAGATATACTAAACGGTAAAGTCACTGTTCAATGGGAAAACCAGGAAGGAGCTTTTGCCCGTGAAGTATTTGCAGCATATAAGGGAGACGTAGTTGTACAGCGGCTTACAGCGCCAAAGGGTAAATTGAATGCAGATATTACCATTATATTACCCCATGAGAAAAAGACTGAATTATATGGATATGGAAATTTAACCAATAGTGAGGGATGTTCCTATGAACTTGACATAACCCATGAGCTTATAACCCTCAAATGGGCTTACAATCCTGAATACGGACAAAAGGGATATGTCTCGGTGCTTCGCTTTATAAAAAAGGGAGGTAAGTCTGAAAGAATAAACAAGGGTATTCGCATATCTGGGGCTGATAGCCTTATCATACTTTCTAAGACGGTTAAGTTTGAAGAAGACTTTGACTTCCAGTGTGCAGAGCCAATAGTGGATCAAGTTCTGGCTATGGATCCTGATTTCCATAGGTTACTCAGCTATAATCAGGAATATATAGGCTCGCGAATGAAACGCTCTAGGCTATGCACTGGAAACAAGGAAGACTTGGCACTTTCGGCTGAAGAACTGCTAATTCGTGCCTGCACTGACAAGCAGATTGATCCCATGCTAATGGATAAGCTCTATGACATGGGCAGGTTTTATCAAATAATGGATACAGGCAATATTCCACCTATGTGGGGTCAGCATAATATTAATACAAACCTTCAAGTTTGTGCTGGCAACAACACAGGTTTGTTCGATGAAATGGATGTCTACTTTAAATACTATGAGAGTAAATTCGATGATTTTCGTATCAATGCTCGGAAGTTATATGGTGCCAGGGGACTGCTGTGTAGTGTCCATTGTGACTATGATTCAGGGTTGTTTTACCATTTTTCTAAAACCTATCCCCATTATTGCTGGACAGGTTGTCTTGGTTGGATTTATAATGAGTTTTGGGGTTATTGGCTGGTCACTGGTGATAAGGAATTTCTCAGGAATCGTGTAGTACCAGCCCTCAAAGAAATTGCCTTGTTCTTTGAGGATTATGCTTGTGACCGCGGTCCCGATGGTCGCGTAATCTTTTATCCATCCTTTTCACCAGAGAATCCCACACCAAACCCAGATTATATGACAGTTACCTGTAAAGATATAAGTCCCACTCGAATCAACTCCGTCATGGACATTGCTATTTGCCGTGAGGTGCTTGACAACCTTATCACAGCCTGTCAAATCCTTGGTATCGAATCTGAGAATATTCCCCATTGGGAGGCTCAGCGTGACTCCCTTCCCGCTTATTTGCTGGATGAGTACGGAGGTCTAAAAGAATGGGCATGGCCTACCATAGAAGAAAACTACAACCATCGCCATGTATCCCATCATTATGACGTATGGCCTGGTCGGGCTGTAACCCCGGAAAGACAGCCAGAGCTTGCCAAGGCAATCAAAATTTCTAACCGGATGCGTGGACAGCAGGATGACTCAGCCCACGGTATAATTCACCGCTGTTTTACAGCAATTCGCCTTAAGGATGTGGAGGAGGCTGTACAGAATTTATCCCAGCTAGTTAACCACGGGTTTATAACAAGGGGATTGCAAACAAGGCATTTTCCTTACCGTGGTCAGTTCCCGGATCTCCAAGGAGCCATGCCTGCTATACTGCTGGAGATGTGTGTCTTCTCTGAACCAGGCACCATTGAATTCTTGCCTGCTATTCCAGAATCTCTAGGGAAAGGTAGTATAGAAGGTATTTGGCTTTATACATGGGCAAAGCTAGAGCGTATGGATTGGAGTCAGGAAAAGCTCACATGCACACTGGTGTCCAATAAAGATCAGACTATAACTCTCCGTTGCCGTAGAAATATCAAATCCTTTAAGGTTAATGGTTCAGAAATGAAAGTCAATGGGGATCATATAGAATATGATTTCAAAGCCGGGGAAGAAATCCAGGTTGAGATAGCTTATTAAAGTCGTTAATGAAACATTTTATGGGATAGTTCTGTTCTAATATTCCTGAATTACAATACTCATTACAACATCTTTTAAGAACCACATTTAACTATCTATTGTCTTTTGTCAAGGCAAGGGTAGGGGTTTTTAGAAAATACTACCCGACCTTGACAAAAGATTTTGAATTATCCTTTCATCATGCAGCATTTCTTGATACTAAAGGGCAATTATATAAAAGTAGTGGATGAGTCTGGAATACCCTTTCGTAATCGCATTTCACCTGGGGTAATACCATGTATTTTTTTGAAGTTTCGTATAAATACGATACTGCTGGTATATCCCACTTTTTCAGCAATTTCGCTAATTGCAAGATTGGTATTCATTATGTATTGCAAAGATTTGTTGATGCGCTGTTCTCGTAAATATTCCGTAAAGTTGACACCCACATATTCTTTAAGAAAGCGGGAGATATAGGAAGGTGTAAAATGAAATACGCTTGCAATTGTAGATAAGGATAAATCAGGGTTATGATAGTTTTGATTAATGTATTCCAAAATGTCCTTCCTTAGTTTCTCATGATACTCGTCTCGTTTTTCAGCTGTTTTATCACATAGAACATCCAAAATATCATACAGAGTCTTCTCCATATCATCGATATTTTCACAACTGGTTAATAGAGATGCAGGATCTTTATCAAAGGCATCCCAACTGTCGATACCTACCTCGTGAACAATCTTTAGTGCAGTACTCATGATGTCGAAGAATAAGCATCTAGCTAGTGGCAGAGGTAATGTGGTTTTAGTGTAGTTTATATTTATAATGGAGTGGATGGTTTCTTGCACTTTTGCCTTGTTTCCATTTTTGACGTAGTTGATTAATCGCATTTCTTCTTCAAAGGGATAGTAGTATTTATATGTGGAAATATTGATATCGTCGTAGTATTGGATACTTCCCCTAGTGTTGTAGTGACAGTATTCATAGGCAAGTTGAGCTTCATTATGTGCTTCGTGAATTTCCTCTAATGTTTGCCTTATGGTACTGACACCACATGTGAGATGTATGGCCAGATTTTTTGACACATATTCCACGGATTGGGACAATACGTATATAAGAGTCTCAGGAAATTCATCATCCATATCCGAATTTATCAGTATAGTGAATGTATCTAATCCAAAGTCGCAAATATATATATTACAGATTTTTTGAAGCATTTCACTTAAAATATTTATTGCAGCAAACTTGGCAAGATGTGGCTCTAGTTTAAGTTCCATACCTTTTTCAACTTCCAACCCTACAATGATAACTAAAAAATGTGCTTTGTTTAGATTTAAGCCAGATATCTCCATTATAGAATCAAATTGTTCAATATCTAGATTATTGCCTTGCAGTAGTTTAGAAATTAATCCATTTTGCAATAAAGGGAGATAATCCTGCATTGTTTTACGAATATAATGAGTTTCACTCAAAGCAGCTAATGTGGTTTGTGCGATAAAATCCAATTCATTATTATAGTTGGTTATATCATGATTTGAATAGTTTTGTAGTTGCTTGACTAGATTGTTGATTGGTTTGGTATTCTTTTTTGCAAATAGAACGGAAAGCATAAATCCTGCTATCATCATAATGGCTGCCCAGAAGATGGTGTAAAGTCTCATTTGATTTATTTCTTTCATATAGACTGAATTAGGTACGGCCGATACATATGTAAATTTGTTGTTGTAAGATGAGAGCGTGGTAAGGATTATATCAATACTATCGACATTCTTTATATTATTGTCAGAATTCTGCTTGACCATTTCTATCATATTAGGCGTAATGAGTTCTTTGTTACCTACAGAAAGAATAATTTCATTTTTATTATCTAGTATAAATGCGGCACCTGCTCCGTTCATTGTACTTTCCCATAAAATATTTTCAAAAGCATTAGCGTCGATTATTAGTCCTATAGATCCATGCTTTGTTCGACCAGAACCAAGGGGTAGTGTGTTTAAAAAGGATCCTTACCCTCTGGGGGAGAATTGTGGCTAAATTCACTTATAGATTGGGCAGATCTAGTAGTAGCTGAAGGTTTTATAGAGCCTCATTTTTTTGCTGGTTTCTCTGGTGGTAGAAAAAGTATTCTTCCTGGTATTGCATATGCTGAAACAGTGCTTGCCAATCACTGTTCCGAATTTATAGCTAATCAATATGCTACTACAGGGAATATGGTAAATAACCCTATTAATCAAGATATGATCTACGCTTCACAAAAGGCAGGTTTGAAATTTATACTGAATGTTGTACTGGATTCGAATAAAAAAATAATAGGTGCTTTTGCAGGTGATCCAGAGAAGGCTCATCAAGTTGGTTGTGATTTTGTCAAGCAGCTTGCTCAGGTTAAGGCAGTACCTGCCCCTATTGTCATAACATCAAATGGAGGTTATCCTTTAGACCAAAACATATATCAAGCTGTTAAAGGAATGACAGCAGCAGAAGCCTGTGTAGAACAAGGCGGGGCAATTGTTATAGTGGCCTCCTGTATAGATAGGCATGGTGGAGATAGATTTTATGAGTGGTTTGCAAATGCCACCTCTCCTGTACATGTAATGAATAAAATTCTGGCTATAACTAGAAATCAAACATTACCAGACCAATGGCAGGCTCAAATATTATCCCGTGTATTACAAAAATGTACAGTTATTTTAGTAACAGATATGTGTCCTCCAGAGTTAATAGAAAACATGCATATGACACATGCTTACACTTTAGAAGAAGGAATTAAAAAAGCAGAACTAATAACCAGCCCTAACGCAGATATAACAGTAATACCGGATGGAGTAGGAGTAATTATAAGACAATAGAATAGAAGGATTGATTATTGGAATGGTGGCCTCAATCAGGTTGTAGATGCTTTACTATGGGAAGCAGGATATAAAGGTCTAGAAAACAAAGTTTATTAATCTACTTGCAAGACCTTCCATCCTGCTTCTTTCTTTTATTAGATGAATCAATAATTTCTATAAATGAATTCAAATATGAGAAATGTTGGGATTAAGATAGTTTTTTAAAAAGCCTTAGTGTATAATACTTGTAGATATAAAGGGACAAGAGGGTTGTACCAACATTATCCTTAATAGGATGATACTAAATAAAAAACAGGGAGGTTGTTTTTCATGGCAACTGGAAAAAAATTTTTACCTTCTTTTGAGTCATTAAGGGAATATGAATGCCCGGATTGGTTCAGGGATGCCAAGTTTGGGATATGGAGCCATTGGGGCCCCCAAAGCGTACCCATGGCGGGTGATTGGTATGCTAGGCAGATGTATATTCAGGGAAGCCCTCAGTATAACTATCATGTAAGACGTTATGGACATCCGTCTAAGCTTGGCTATAAGGATATTTGTGCCTCATGGAAAGCAGAAAATGTGCATCGTCAAGAGCTGATGAGTTTATATAAAAAGGCTGGTGCCAGGTATATTGTTGCT
>JAAYKZ010000024.1 GCA_012522165.1 Clostridiales bacterium | reverse complement strand
GGCCCACCTTCAGCAATTTGTTTTTTAAATAAAGGTATTACACTACCATTGCTACCAAGTACGTTGCCAAACCTAACTGCTACGAAGTCTGTTTTACTGATGCTATTCATAGATTGAATAATCATCTCACAGATCCTTTTACTGGCTCCCATTATATTAGTAGGATTTACAGCCTTGTCCGTAGATATCATCACAAACTTGTCCACCCCATATTTATCAGCAGCTTGAGCTAGATTTAATGTACCAAATACATTGTTTTTGATTGCTTCCTTTGGACTAGCTTCCATTAAGGGCACATGCTTGTGGGCTGCAGCATGAAATACTACATCAGGCCTTTCTTTATTCATTAACTCCAACATTCTATCTTTATCCCTGATGGAACCAATTACAGTTTTTAAGTTTAAGTATTTATATTTCCTTAAAAGTTCATTTTGTATATCATAGGCATTGTTTTCGTATATGTCCAGTATAATTAGCTTTTTAGGGTTAAAACTGGCAACCTGCCTGCAAAGTTCAGATCCAATTGAGCCTCCACCACCTGTAACTAAAACAACCTTATTAGTCAAATAGGTACTAATCTCTCTTAAATCAACCTTTACTTCTTCCCTTCCCAATAAATCCTCTATACTAACATCTCTTATGTTTTTTATGCTAACCTTTCCATCAATTAACTCAAACATACCGGGAACAATCTTTAATTTACATTTTGTAGTCTTTGCAATTTCAACGATATTTTTTATTTCTTTCTTTGAAGCAGAAGGCATCGCAATTATTATTTCATCGATTTTATACTTTTCAGCTATGCTAGGTATATCTACTCTAGTACCTACTACAGGAACTCCATTTATCATCTGACCCTGTTTCTCTAAACTATCGTCAATAATGACTACAGGTCTACTGTTTAAGTGGATGTGGTTTTTATACTCCCTAATAACCATAGCACCTGCATCGCCGCCACCAACTATCATTACTGATTTTTGTTTTCCATTTTTCTGTAATCCGGCACCAACAGTAGTAAAAGCCCTAAAACTAATTCTAATACCACCAATAAGTACCCTATCTAAAAGAGCAGCGAATATATAGATACTCCTAGGTAGCTTATTTTGTCTAATAAACATTTAGCTAAGTACGGCAGCATTGGATACAATACTAGCTACAACTATATTCATTAGCTCTTCGATACTAGCATATTTCCAAACAGGTTTATACAGCTTAAAGTATAAAAATACAACAAGTTTTATTAATGTAATATACATAAAATGCTCTTTATATCTTAGAAAATATTCACCAAATTGCTTGCCTAGAATATCTCCCTCAAATCTGATATATAAAGCCAATATATATGAAATATTAACAAAAATAGTGTCTAAGAAAAATAAAAACAATGCTCTTTTTCGCTTCATAGATTTCCCCTCTTGATATTCGAATATAGTCTGTAGTTAATTATATCAAAGTTGGACAAGTATTGCCATAAGGAAAGTAAGCGTTTATAAAATTATGTATTGATGCTTTCATAGTTGCCAAAATATCATCTCCCTACAGTTTTAAAGTTGCCAAAGCGTTTTGTTAACTTTAAAAGTGCTTTGTAGGGATATTATCTCATGT
>JAAYKZ010000167.1 GCA_012522165.1 Clostridiales bacterium | reverse complement strand
ATTATGATTGGGCCGCCAGGCTCAGGTAAAACTATGTTGGCTAAGAGAATCCCAACAATTCTTCCTGACTTAACCTATAACGAAGCTCTTGAAATTACAAAGATTTATAGCGTTGCTGGCCTGTTAAAGGAGAAAGAGGGAATAATTCGCCGTCGTCCCTTTATCTCGCCACACCATACTATATCGAGTACAGCTCTTGTAGGGGGAGGCAGAATACCAGTTCCTGGGCAAATAAGCTTAGCACATCATGGCGTCCTTTTCTTAGATGAGTTACCTGAATTTAAAAAAGAAGTATTAGAAGTCCTTAGACAGCCTCTAGAAGATGGGGAAATAACCATATCTAGATCGTATGGCACTGCAACTTTTCCAGCTAAATTCATGCTAGTAGGTAGTGCTAATCCATGTAACTGCGGTTATTTTGGTTCCAGTAATGCCAATCATGAGTGTGCCTGTACCCCTTCAGAAATAAAAAGATATTTAGGAAAAATATCAGGACCTTTGTTAGATCGGTTTGATATACATATTGAAGTACCTAGTTTACCATTTCAAAAGCTAAGTGGTAATGAAAAAAGTGAATCCTCTGTTAGTATAAGAGCTAGAGTTAACAAGGCAAGAGAAAGGCAAGTTAAGCGATATTCAAAGGAAGGTATATACTACAACGCGCAGATGAGTTCAAGGCTTATCAGAAAATATTGTATCTTGGACCGATCAGCAAAAGCTTTGATGGAGCAGGCTTTTTCATCTATGAAACTTAGTGCAAGAGCTTATGATAGGATATTAAAAGTAGCCCGTACTATAGCTGATTTAGAAGGAGAAAAAAATATCCAAACCCATCATGTAGCTGAAGCCATTCAATATCGATCTTTGGATAGACAATATTGGTCATGATAGATATATAAGCCAACCTATTGTGCTAATTCAACAAGTTTCGCTATATAGACATGATGAATCCTGGACCTTCGTTTCATATTTGATTTGACAAAAACTAAAGGCCTAATTTATTAAACAAAATAATTATTCAAGGAGGATTATGGTGGAACAGGTTGATGAAAAAATTTTTTGGATATGGCTGTCTCAGATTCCTGGCATTGGTGCAAGGCGATTTCACTTCTTAATCGAGTATTTCGGTAGTGCTAATCAAGTATGGTTAGCTCCAAAAAATGAAATAGTAAAATTAACATCATCTTTAGGAAGTAATGTAGTACACAAAATAATAAATCAGAGAAATGATAATACACTAGATCGAATAAAAAGGATGATGGATTTACCGGAATTTAGGATAATCACCTTGTTGGATGATGAATATCCTACTTTGCTCAAAGAAATTTATGATCCACCGCCTGTTCTCTACTGTAAAGGTTTACCAATTAAAAATCATCAGTCTTCTATTTCTATTGTTGGTTCTAGGAAATCCACTGCTTATGGAAGGCAGATGGCAGAGAAGTTTAGCTATGAGCTTGCAGAAGCTGGAATAACTGTAGTAAGCGGATTGGCAAGAGGCATAGATGCCTTAGCTCATTACGGAGCTTTGAAGGCGGGAGGAAATACAGTTGGAGTCTTAGGCTGCGGAATTGATATAATATACCCACCAGAAAACAGAAAGCTATTTAGCAAAATGGAACAAGAGGGTACAATAATAACCGAATATCCACCTGGTTCAAGTCCTGTAGCAGGAAATTTCCCTGCTAGAAACCGAATTATTAGTGGAATGACTAGTGGTGTGCTGGTTATTGAAGCTGGACAAAAAAGTGGAGCCCTCATAACTGTGGATTTTGCTCTAGAACAAGGAAGGGAAGTATATGCTCTTCCTGGAAATATAAATGTACCCCAAAGCGCTGGCACAAATAAACTACTAAAAGAGGGAGCAAAATTAGTCACGGATGTTCAAGATATTCTTGAAGATCTAGGCATACAGCGAGAAAAGGATAAAAAAGATCAGGTACCTGTTCAGCTTGATTTTTTTGAAACTCAGGTGTATAATGCTCTGCAAGAAGGAGAACGCCATTTAGAAGAATTGTTAAAAGAAACAAAAATGGATATACATAAATTAAATGCTGTATTGACAATGCTTGAAGTTAAGGGAATAGTAAAG
Organism: Clostridiales bacterium; assembly: GCA_012522165.1. Classification (GTDB taxonomy): domain Bacteria; phylum Bacillota; class Clostridia; order Caldicoprobacterales; family UBA3941; genus JAAYGY01. The sequence goes on along the minus strand of JAAYKZ010000167.1, from coordinate 9,607 downwards.
CAAATGCCAGGTAAAATATTTATTAGAAACTGGGATGCTTAAACAATGGAGGTTATACAATGGCACAAAATTTAGTAATCGTAGAATCACCAGCAAAGGCAATGACAATAAAAAAGTTTTTAGGCAGAAATTACAAGGTTGAAGCATCTATGGGACATGTTAGGGACCTACCTAAAAGTCAATTAGGTGTTGACATAGATAATGATTTTGAACCTAAGTATATTACTATCAGAGGCAAAGGTGAAATATTAAAGAAATTGAAAAAAGAAGCGCAAAGTGCTAGTCAAGTATTCCTTGCCACTGACCCTGATAGGGAAGGAGAGGCTATTTCTTGGCATCTAGCCCATGCTCTAAAAATTGATATTAATAACCCTTGCAGAATTGAATTTAATGAAATAACAAAAACAGCAGTAAAAGAAGCTATAAAAAAACCCAGACCCATAAATAAAAACCTGGTAGATGCTCAACAAGCAAGAAGAGTATTAGATCGTATAGTGGGATACCAAATAAGTCCTCTGCTATGGAGAAAAATACGCAAAGGCCTTAGTGCAGGACGTGTTCAATCGGTAGCTACTAGAATTATATGCGATAGAGAGAGAGAAATCCAAAATTTTGTACCTGAAGAGTATTGGTCTTTAGTAGGACAATTTCATAAAATAAATCATACTCAGATATTTGAGGCTAATTTCTATGGTTATAACGGAGAAAAATTTGAATTAAAAAATAAGCAGCAAGTTGACGAAATTATAAATGCTCTAGAAGGAGCAGATTTTATTGTTCATGAAGTAAAAAAGGGAACAAAAAGACGGAATCCTTCACCCCCTTTTACGACTAGTACCCTTCAACAAGAAGCATCTAGAAAACTCGGTTTTACAGCCCAAAAAACAATGATGCTTGCACAGCAACTCTATGAAGGAATTGATATAGAGAATGAAGGTTCTGTAGGTCTTATAACATATATAAGGACTGATTCTACAAGAGTCTCTGCATCTGCACAAAACGAGGCTCTAGACTATATTTTATCTAAATATGGTAAAGAATATAGACCAGATAAACCTAACCAGTTTAGAAGTAAAAGAGGAACTCAAGACGCCCATGAAGCTATACGTCCTACTAGCGTGCTTAGGGATCCTGAGTTAATTAAAGGTTCCTTAAAAAGAGATCAATATCGCTTGTACAAATTAATTTACCAGAGGTTTTTGGCCAGCCAAATGACACCAGCTATTTTTGAAACCATGATTATTACTATAAAAGGGAAGGGCTATATCTTTAGGGCTACTGGTTCTCGAAAGATTTTTCAAGGTTATTCTATCCTATATGAAGAAGGTAGTGATGAGGCAAAAGAGGAAAAAGATATAGATTTACCTGAGGTGGCAGTAGGTGAAAAGTTAGAGCTAAAGGAATTAGTGCCTAACCAGCATTTTACCCAACCACCTCCTCGATATACTGAAGCTTCTTTGGTACGTACTCTTGAGGAAATGGGCATTGGAAGGCCAAGTACTTATGCTCCTACAATCCATACTATAACGTCAAGAGGTTATGTAGAAAGGGATAAAAGAACCTTAATTCCCACTGAATTAGGCTTCATAGTCAACGATCTAATGACGGAGTACTTTTCTGACATAGTAGATTATCAGTTTACTGCGGAGATGGAAGAGGTCTTAGATAAGGTTGAAGAAGGAGAAAAGTATTGGAAGGATATACTTAGAGATTTCTATCCTAATTTTAAGAAATTGCTAGATTATGCAGATGGTGAGATTCCACAAATTGATATTAAAGATGAGGAATCTGATGTAGTGTGTGAGAATTGCGGAGTAAACATGGTAATTAAAACAGGGCGTTATGGCAAATTTTTGGCATGCCCTAATTTCCCAGAATGCAGAAATACCAAACCCTTGATAGAAGAGCTGGATGTCCCCTGCCCCAAATGTGGTTCAAATATAGTCGTAAGAAAGACAAAGAGGGGCAGAAAATTTTATGGTTGCAGTCAATACCCCAAGTGCGACTTTGTATCCTGGGATCCACCAATAAAAGAACCGTGCCCTGAATGTGGTTCCTATATGGTTGAGAAAAATAATAGAGGTAAAATAACTATTGTATGCTCTAATAATGAATGCAAATATAAAAAGGAAAAGGAAAAGGATAGATGATGGAATTTAAAGTTGCAGTTATAGGTGGAGGATTAGCGGGTTGTGAAGCCGCTTGTCAGCTAGCAAATCGGGGAATTAAAGTTGCATTATACGAGATGAGACCAAATAACACAACCCCTGCTCATACAACCTCCAATCTTGCTGAGTTAGTGTGCAGCAATTCCCTCAGATCAGATAGGCTAGAAAATGCAGTAGGCCTATTAAAGGAGGAAATGAGAAGACTCAACTCTATTATTATTAAATCTGCGGATCTTCATCGCATTCCTGCTGGTGGAGCGTTGGCAGTAGATCGGGAGTCTTTTTCTAAATATATTACTGATACCATAAGTGCTCATCCCAATATAACTCTTTTTCGTCAGGAAGTAGAGGAGTTACCCGGTACAGAATATACTATTATAGCAACAGGTCCACTATCTTCGTCATCTATTTCAAAAACAATATCTAAGCTTATAAAGCAGGAATATCTCTATTTTTTTGACGCTGCTGCACCCATAGTAACTGCTGAATCATTGGACAGAACCAAGATATTTAAAGCTTCTCGTTATGGTAGAGGAGATGATTACCTTAACTGTCCAATGGACAAGGAAGAGTATACTATGTTTTGGAATGAGCTAGTTAATGCAGAAGTTGTTACCTTAAAAGATTTTGAAAAGCGAGTTTTTGAAGGATGTATGCCAATAGAAATAATGGCATCTAGAGGTATTGATACTCTTAGGTTTGGACCCCTTAAACCCGTTGGATTGATTGATCCCCGAACTGGAAAAGAACCATATGCTGTAGTTCAGCTAAGGCAGGATAATCATAGGGCTACACTATACAATATGGTAGGATTTCAAACTAATCTTAAATTTGGAGAACAAAAACGAGTTTTCTCATTGATTCCCGGCATGGAAAATGCAGAATTTGTTAGATACGGTGTAATGCATCGAAATACCTTTATTAATTCTCCAAAACTTCTAAATTCATTTTATCAAATGAGGGATAATCCTAATATCTATTTTGCAGGACAGATAACTGGCGTCGAGGGATATGTAGAATCTGCCTCCAGTGGGCTTTTAGCCGGCTGTCATTTAGCCAAGACTATACAAGGAGAACTAATGCCTGATTTCCCGGATACCACTGCTATAGGCGCCCTGTCCCATTATATTTCTAATCCCGCTGTTAAAGATTTCCAACCCATGAATATAAATTTTGGCATAATGAGACCATTAGAATTCAGGGTAAGAAATAAACAACAGAGGAATAAATTACTAGCAGAAAGAGCCCTTAAGTCTATTGATGCAATAGCAGACTCTTTATAAAAAATATCGAAAATGCTTGAATTTTGTGAAAAAATATGATAACATTTCACTGTTTAGTTAATTAGGCCAAAGGAGGTAAAACTGCGTATGCTAAGTGGGACAACAATAGTGGCGGTTAGGAAGGGGGACCAGGCGGCAATTGGTGGCGATGGGCAGGTTACCTTCGGACAAAATACTATTATGAAGCACGGGGCCAAAAAAGTTAGGCGCATTTATAATAATAAAGTGCTAATTGGGTTTGCTGGTTCTGTAGCAGACGCTTTTAGTTTAAGTGAGCGATTTGAAGCAAAACTTGAACAATACTCTGGAAATCTTGAAAGAGCCGCTGTAGAATTGGCTAGGGAATGGCGTTCTGATAAAGTTCTACGCAAATTAGAGGCTATGTTAATAGCTATGGACAAGGATAACCTTCTTATTATTTCAGGTACTGGTGAAGTTATTGAGCCAGACGACCAAATTGCAGCTATTGGGTCAGGAGGCGCTTTTGCTATGGCAGCAGCAAAAGCCCTTGTAGAGAATACAGACTTACAACCCAAAGAAATTGTCAAAAAATCATTAGAAATTGCAGCGTCTATATGTGTTTATACTAATGACAATATATACATCGAAGAGATTTAGGAGGAGACGCTAATGGAATATTTAACTCCTAAGGAGATTGTACATCAATTAGATCGTTATATTATTGGGCAAAATGAGGCAAAAAAATCTGTAGCAGTAGCTCTGAGAAATCGTTATAGACGTAGCTTAATAGACGAAAAATTAAGAGATGATATAACACCTAAAAATATAATAATGATGGGACCTACTGGTGTGGGAAAAACAGAAATAGCAAGACGTTTGGCGAAATTAGTTGAGGCACCTTTTGTTAAAGTTGAAGCTACAAAATTTACTGAAGTAGGCTATGTTGGTCGAGATGTAGAATCTATGGTCAGGGATTTGGTAGAAGCAGCTATTCGCCTAGTGAAAAATAAAAAAATGAATTCTGTCAAAGAAAAAGCTGAAATAGCAGCAGAAGACAGGATTTTAGATATACTTCTTCCCACTAAAAAACGCAAACCTACTAATCCATTGGGGCTTTTGTTCCAACCAGATGAACAGGATTATGAAGATAATCAAGAGGATGAACCAGATGATAGATACCAATCCATGTCAAATACCCGAGAAAAACTTCGTCAAAGATTAAGATTGGGGCTTATGGAAGATACAGAAATCGAAATAGAAGTAGAAGATTCGAAATATTCAGGCATAGGCTTTGTTCCTAGCTTTGGCAATGAAGATATAATGATTCATATTCAGGATGTTTTCGGAAGTATAATGCCTCGTAGAACTAAGAAAAGAAAGACCACCATTCGAGAAGCAAGACGAATTTTCCAACAAGAAGAAGCTGATAAGCTTATTGATATGGACGAGGTAATAGAGGAAGCTATACATGCTACAGAGCAGCATGGTATTATTTTTATAGATGAAATTGACAAAATTGCTGGTAAAGAAATGAGTTCTGGTCCTGATGTATCTCGTGAAGGAGTACAAAGGGATATATTGCCAATAGTTGAAGGAACTACCGTTATGACCAAATATGGTCCAATAAAGACAGATCATATACTGTTTATTGCTGCCGGTGCTTTCCATGTATCCAAAGTATCAGATTTAATACCAGAACTACAAGGTCGATTTCCTATAAGAGTCCAATTAGAAAGTTTAACTCAAGAAAATTTTGAGCAAATACTTACACAACCAGAGAATGCCTTATTAAAGCAATACAAAGCTCTTATGAAGGTAGAAAATGTCAACTTAGACTTTTCCCAGGATGCTATTTCTGAAATAGCTAGAGTTGCCTTTTTACTTAACCAGCAGAGTGAAAATATCGGTGCTCGGCGGTTACATACCGTTATGGAAAAATTAATGGAGGATATATCTTTTAATGCTGAAGACCTTACAGGTAAAGATATATTAATAGATAAAGAATATGTTCATAAGGCCCTTAATGAACTTATACAAGAGCAGGATATTCATAGATTTATTCTATAATTAATATGTACCAAAAAATGCAATATGGATTTTAGGATATTATAAGTAATTTGATAAGGAGTGAATTAATTTGTCAACCAGTTTGTTGGAGAAAACTAGAAGATTAAATAGAATTATTCAAAGATCTGGATCAGATCCTGTACGATTTTCTGATTTAACCAGAGTTCTAAGTGAGCTCTTAATGAGCAATATATATATTATTAGTCGTAAGGGAAGGATGTTAGGATATACCTTAGTAGATGATAAATGTATAAAAATCTGGGATCCTGATTTGAGCGAGGAACCTCGAATCTCTACTAGATCAAATAATCAGCTATTAAAAATAGGTGAGACTTTAGCCAATGTCAATGTAGAAAAGGATTGTGTTATTACTGAAGCTAATTTAAACAATAAATTTGGAAAATTTACATCTATTATTCCTATAAGCTGCGGTGGAGATCGATTAGGTACTCTTATTATTGAAAGATTAGGAGAAATGTTTACCGATGATGATCTAGTTTTAGCTGAATATTGTGCTACTATAACAGGCATGGAGATTATTAATGCCAAGACCGAAGAAATCGAAAAGGAAGCTCGAGAAAAAGCGGTGGTTCAAATGGCAGTTAGAACTCTATCTTTTTCAGAGCTAGAGGCTATAGAGCATATTTTAAACGAATTAGATGGTAATGAGGGATTACTAGTAGCTAGCAAAATCGCAGATAGGGTTGGTATTACTCGCTCTGTAATAGTAAATGCCTTGAGGAAATTGGAAAGTGCTGGTGTTATTGAATCTAGATCTCTAGGAATGAAAGGAACGCATATAAAGATATTAAATGAGAAGTTGTTTGATGAATTAGAGAAAAATAGATAAAAATTATAAAAGAAGTGATTCGATGAATGATAGAATGATCAGATTAGCTAATATATTAACAGAAAGCCGTTATAAGCTACCGCCTCAAAGAAGAGCTACTATAGAAGTACTCTTAAATAATCAGGGAGAGCTTTTGAGTACTGAGGAGATATATACAGAGGTTAGAAAAACCCATCCTGAGATTGGTCTAGCCACTGTATATCGGACCATGCTTTTATTAGAGGAGCTTGGACTTTTGATTAAGCATAATTTTGAGGATGGAAGAAATCGTTATGAATTAAGTCATCCTGATGAAGATCATGACCATCATCACTTGATTTGCCTCAAATGTGGTCGCGTCAGCGAGGTTGAAGAGGATTTACTAGGCTCATTAGAAGATATTATTGTCAAAAAGCATGGTTTCCAAGTAATTAATCATAAGGTTAAATTCTATGGGCATTGTAAAAATTGTCAATAAAACTCTGCATTAAGTATTAGCAGAGTTTTTATTTTGCCATAATGTATGTCAGCCATATATGTTCATAATTGGTATAACCTAGGTAAGGAATACACATAATAATTTGGCAGGATCTTATTTTTGAAATTTTGATAAAGGAAGATGTGACATGAAAGGTATAATAATGGCAGGAGGGGCAGGTTCCAGACTTAGGCCTCTCACCTGTGATTTGCCAAAACCTATGGTCCCAATTATGAACAGACCAGTTATGCACTATAGTATTGAACTGTTAAAAAAATATAAAATAGAGGATATTGGTGTTACGCTACAGTATTTACCTAAGATGATACAAAATTATTTTGGAGACGGTAGCCAGTATAAGGTAAAATTGCATTATTTTATCGAAGACACCCCTTTAGGCACAGCAGGAAGTGTAAAAAATGCTCAAGAATTTTTAGATGAAACTTTTATTGTAATAAGTGGAGATGCATTAACAAATATTGATTTATCAAAAGCAATAGAGTTTCATAAAAGCAAAAAATCTATTGCTACTCTTATATTAAAAAAAGTAGAGGTACCTTTAGAATATGGGGTAGTAATAACCAATCAAGATGGAGCCATTACCAGGTTCCTGGAAAAGCCCGGATGGGGGGAAGTGTTTAGTGATACAGTAAATACAGGAATATATATTTTGGAACCTGAGGTATTAGATTATTTTCAACCAGGGATTAAGTTTGACTTTAGTAAAGATCTTTTTCCCATGCTATTAGAGGAAAAAATACCCATGTATGGGTATATAACTGAGGAATATTGGTGTGATATTGGAGATACCAAATCATACCTTCAATCCCACTTTGATGTTTTAGATGGCAGCACTGGCATTACTATTGATACTACTCAAAGAGAGGGAAATATATGGATTGAAGAAGGAGTACACATCCATCCAAAAGCTAAAATTAAGGGACCTTGTTATATTGGGCAAAACACCATAATCGCAGAAGACGCTGTAATTCATCCATTTACGGTTATTGGCTCAAACTGTTATATTGGACAAAATTCTAGCATAAAAAATAGCGTATTGTGGGATCATGATATTTTGGACAAAAATATAGAAATTAGAGGCTCTATACTATGTAATAACATTAGAGTAGGAAATAATACTAGAATATACGAAGGTAGTACAATTGGCGAAAATACCTATATCAAAGAAGACGTAACCATAAAGCCCGATGTTAAAATCTGGCCTAGAAAGATCATAGATCAGGGAATAGTAGTTGAAGACAATGTGATTTGGGGAACCAGATTTCGAAAAACCTTCTTTGGTAAGGATGGTATAAAAGGATATTTCAATACAGAAATAAATCCCTGGTTCGTTTCATACTTGGGCACAGCATTCGGATCACAGTTAAAAGAAGGAAGCAGAATCTGTGTCAGCTCAAATCATTATAATGCTAGTATAATGCTTAAATATGCTTTGATGGCAGGTGCCCTCTCTTCAGGCCTAGAGGTATTTGATATCGGTAGCGCTATCACTCCCGTTACTCGTTACGCAGTAAGATTTTTAGGACTAGATGGTGGTATCCACGTAAGATGTTGTGAGGATGATCCTAACAAGGTTCAGATAAACCTAATCAATAATAAAGGCGCAAATTTACCTGATTCCCTAGAACGAAAGATAGAGAATAGTTTTATTAGTGGAGACTTTTCTCTTAAGGTGCCTGAAAAGATAAGGAAGGTAAGTGTCATTAAAGATATTCCAATTTTCTATATAAGACATCTAGTAAATTCTGTTGACAAACAGGCTATTGCAGAGAGAAAATTTAAAATTCTATTAGAGACACAAAATAAATATATATATACTCTCTTCAATAGCATGGCAAAAGAACTAAAATGCCATGTAACAAGGCGTGATAATATAGAAGATGCCCTATTAGATAATTTTGACTTAGTTATTAGATTGGATGGAGATGGCGACAGATTAGAGCTTTTAGATAAAGATGGAAAACAATTGAAAGAAGAGATAATGATTGCATTGCTCAGTCTTTTATGTATTAAGCAAGATGGAAATCTTGATGTGGTAGTACCATATTCTGCACCCTCTGCTATTGAGAAAATGGCTGAAACCTATCAATGTAATGTAATAAGATCCAAAACTAAAAAGCAAGCCTTAATGGAGGAAATTCTCAGAATAGGAGACAGCAATCAAAGAAACTCCTTAGAAAGATTTACCCTCTATTTTGATGGACTGGCTACTGTACTTGGTTTAATGGATTTAATGGCAAAAGAAAACCAAAATTTGTCTCAGATAATAGAATCTATTCCAAAATTTCATATGTCCACAAGAGACATTAAGTGTCCATGGAAGGAAAAGGGGAGGGTCATGAGGACCTTAATAGATCGAGCCAATATAGAAGAACTGAATATGGAGCTGTATGAAGGCATAAAAATAAATCAAGAAAAAGGATGGACCTTAATATTGCCTGATTCCGATGAACCTCTGATTAGAATTTACAGTGAAGCTGTATCGGAAGAATATGCGGAAGAGCTAAATAATTTTTTTGAAAAGGAGATTAATAGGATAAAAAAACAATAAAATTCATTCCACTGGCTAACCTTTAAGGGTTAGTATTTTTTTTAGGTTGCTTTGTTTATATTAATAAAGTATAATTATATTCATTGGATTTGAGCGGAAATCTAGATATAAGAAGATAATTCTTTTTTAGATTTGAGCGGATATCTAAAAACAAGGAGTAGGAGAAATATTAGTGTCATCAAAAAATAATAATGCATTAAAAATAATACCATTAGGTGGTGTCGATGAGATCGGTAAAAATATGACACT
>JAAYKZ010000166.1 GCA_012522165.1 Clostridiales bacterium | reverse complement strand
TATTACCCCTTTCTATTCTTTTTTCTTTTTTCTGATGTTGTAGGTTTCTAACAAACATATATTCATTATATCTAACCCCTTTAGGGGGCTTATTCATCGCCAATGCAACATAATACCTATCTTCATCACGGTTTGAATTAAAGCTTATAGCTACCACTGATACTTTACCTATGAACTGAACATATTTGTTTTTTGAGAAATTAGTATAGTTACTAAATAGTTACTAAATTAAGAAACAATAATTAAAGCAGAATGATTCACTTAATTACTGGATTTGTAATTTCATTTGTTTTCCAGAATATTCTTTTATCCGTTTGATAGCTAATTCTACGTAAGAGGAATCTATTTCAATCCCTATTCCTTGCCTACCTTCTTCAAGGGCAGCGATCAAAGTAGAGCCACTTCCCAAAAATGGGTCAAGCACAATATCTTCTATAAAACTGAAAAGTTTTATACATCTTCTTGGTAATTCAACAGGAAAAGGTGCAGGATGTCCGATCTTTTTTCTATTTTCTCCATTAAAAGTCCACACACCATTTGTCCATTCTATAAATTGTTCTTTTTCAACTGTAGATGTACCTTTATTTTTTCTTTTCCATTGATGTTTGTATAGAAGTATAATGGTTTCAACAGGGGCAATTACGTAAGGTGCAGATGCTGATAACCACGAACCCCACGCTGTCCTACGAGAGATATTTTGTTCGTTCCAAATGATAGTACTTTGGTATTTAAATCCTACTTCTTTAGCGATTGTAACTATGTCAGCATAAACGCTTTTTAGACCATTTTTATTTTTATCTAGAGGAATGTTCAACCACATTCTTCCATCTTCTGCAAGTAAATCATAAGCTTTAGTAAGCCATTTTTTACTAAATTCAAGATAATCTTCATAACTATTTGAGTCATTGTGCGAATTATAATCAAGTCCCACATTATAAGGTGGTGATGTTACGATTACGTTAATTTTTCCCTTCCATTGGGTTAAATCTACAGTTATAAAATCGTTTTCAAATACTTTTATTTTATTATCCAAATCAAACTTTAAGTTAGGATGTTCACTATAAAACTTATCAAAAGAACAAAATATTTTCTTTTCTTTTATGTATTCCTCTAAAATTTTGTTTATAGCAAGACTAAAGCTTTCACCTTTTTTTAACGCAATGCTTTCTATAGCATGTATCACTTTTTGATCTAATCTTATTCTTTTTTCCAGAGTATTTTCTTTTTTAAGGTATTTCATCTTTAATTACCTCCCAATTTTATAGCCATAAAAAGTATGGCAATGATTTTTACCGTATTTTATTATATCATATTTGTTGCCAAGTCAAAAGAAGAGGAATTTGGAAAAATGTATAAAAAAGATGAAAACATAAGAATGAGACAGTCGTATGTAAGTAAAGAAGGAACTAAGTATGAAAATTTTGTGATTCAACTTCTTCAAAGTGATAACTATATCAGGGCAAATGCTGTAATTGGTAAGGGAGCAAAAGGAGAAAATACAGAAAAAATATTACTAGAAGAAGGAATATCAGTTGATACCGAATTGTTAAAAATTAAATATAATTCAAATAATATATCACGCAGCTTTTTGTTAGACAATGATATTGTTGTGTATAGTAAGCCAAAAAGAGCTATAGTGTGTGTAATTTCAGTAAAAAAGTCCTTCCGCGAAAGAGGAGGAGAAACTGCATATTGGATGGTAAAAAAGAAAGAAAGTAACAAACCTTACAAATATATTCTAGTCACTCCTGATAATGATAATGAACTATTTAAACCTCATGAACCTCAAAAAAGAAATAAATGGAGGAGCATATTGACTGCAGAAATGGATGGAGTGTTTGTTGTTAAAGAAGGTAACGAGAATATAGAATATGAAGAGCCATTTTTTAAAGTAGGGAAACGTCATCTTATTAAGTTCGTAAAAGCTCAAATTTAAATTACTTTACATAACATCAAAGAAACTTTCTTCTAAATCAATATTTTCCTCCGTTTGCTCATCAAAAATAATATCAAGCTTTTTATCCTGCAAATCGCTTGTGGGCATATCTATTTCAAGCTTGCCTGTCAAGTCTTTTCTTGCAGGCTTTTTCTTTCTGCGCTGCCTGT
>JAAYKZ010000023.1 GCA_012522165.1 Clostridiales bacterium | reverse complement strand
CCGAGGTAATTTACACACTAATTTGGACTTGACTAAGGTCTCCTAATTTCTATCCATATATTAGGAGGCCTTTACTAATTTTCTTAATAATTTATATATTATTTTTTAGCAAGACGGAATACATTCCATGAAAGCTTCTTAGTTACAGCAATAACCTTTCCTTCATCCATTTTGCTATCCTTATTTACGGTAGGTACTATAGCCTTTGGATTTTCTTTGCTGTTTCCTTTACTTAGGTCATCTGTATACATTTCTATGTGTTCAACTAATTCATAATCTTCAAATCCACGTACATCAAGGGTAATCTCAATATCATCTTCAACAGAGCGATTGATAATAAAGATGTTAACCTCTTCCTTCTCCTCATTGTACGCAGCGGCAGCTTCTATAGCCTGCACATTTTCATAAGCATGACATTGCATTGAGCCTGAAAGAGCATATTGTTCGGTATTAAATGTAGGACCATCCACAGCAGGCATAACAGAGATACAGTCTCTTGTCAGTCTGTTCAATTGATAATAGGGATAATATGCAGCAGTCTTCCACACGCCATCATAGGTAATAATATTGTGGAGACCTCCTGTCATACATGCTATCTTAATGCGATCTGCATATCGCATAAATAACATAAGTATTGAAGATAGGGCTAAAGCATTTAGCATTTGATTCTGAGTACGCCTAAACTGTCTCTCGTCATTATCTGGATCTGGCACTCTAAAGACATTTTCTCTAGGAGCAAATTGATGATAGTCCTTGGTTACATCCTGCCATCCTCTTCTTCCAAAGAGAACCTCACTTTGTTCACGGAACATGACACCAAATTCGTCAAAGGATATATACATCTTTTTAGGTGTTCTAATCTTTGTCTGGATGTAATCACAGGTTGCTATGGTTGTTCTTATATAGTCCTCAAATACAGAAGAAGCGTTTAAAAAGTTAGCAATATCTCCCACAGGTGCTGAATGATAATGGTGTAATGATACATAGTCTACTGACTCATAGCATTGTTCTAGAGCTGCCATTTCCCACTCAGGGAAGTGCCTATGATGATCTGAAGTTCCACAAAATACTGTCTCAGCCGTATTATCAATCCATTTGATTATCTTAGATGTTTCATGAGTCCTAATACCAAATCCAACAGGATCCTTCTCCCATGATCCAATCTGCCAATGACCGTCCATTTCGTTGCCAAGATACCAGATTTTTATAGGATGTGGATCTGGATAACCGTTCTTCCTTCGCAGGTCTGACCAGTATGTACCTCCAGGTTGACGGGAATATTCCACTAGATGAAAAGCACTTTTCATATCTTCAGTACCAAGATTTATGGTGTATAATGGTTCTGTATTGGCTCTCTTTGTCCACTCAATATACTCATCGTGGCCAACCCTATTGGTTTCAATCTGGAACCAAGCCAAATCAAGCTGCGCCTTTCGTTGCTCTACTGGTCCAATAGAATTCTTCCAATCCCAACCTGAAACAAAGTTTCCTCCAGGCAAGCGTACAGCTGGAACTTCAAATTCTCTTACAGCATCAAGAACATCTTGCCTAAAGCCCATATCATCTGCGGTTGGATGATTAGGATTGTATATCCCTCCATATACCCAGTTGCCAATTGGCTCGAGGAATGCACCAAACAAACGTCTTTCTATTTTGCCTATCTTGTAATCAGGATGGACAGTAACTTTTGCTTTTTTAGCCATGATATACTCCTTTCTTTGGTAATTGTTTATAATAATATGATAATATGAATAATAATTTTATACAATACTTTATTACTATTATTTAACATCCGGTATACATTAAATAAATTGTATCTATGCCTTTATTGCTCCCAGTAGTCTGCCTTTTACAAAATGCTTCTGTAAAAAGGGAAATACACACATTATGGGTAGCATGGTACAAAGAACAGCACCCATCTTCATACCGTCAGAAAATTCTATAGCGTTAACATCAGTATAGTTAAAATGCTGGCTGGCTTGACCCTCCATAACAATTGAACGCAATGCTAGCTGCAAGGAAACCAGTTCATTTTTCCTTATGAATATCATTGCAAAATACCATTCATTCCAACGATCTACAGAATAGAATAGGGTAATAGTGGCAATGATAGGCATAGATATGGGTATGATGATTCTGAACAAGATCTGCCACTCATTTGCCCCATCTAATCTAGCTGATTCCACTAAGGATGAGGGCAGCGACATAAAATAGTTTCTCATGATAATAAGATAGAATGAATTTAACCCCGCTCCTAATATAACAGACCAAATGGTATTTATCAAATTTATCTGTTTCATTAGCAGATACAAGGGGATAATACCGCCATTAAACATCATGGTAAAGATGATGAAGTATATAAAAAATTTACGCAACGGAAAGCCTGGCTGACTAAGTCCATAAGCCATACTGGTAGTCAAAAACAAGTTAAGCGGAACTCCTATCATCAAGAATATTAGTGTTGTTCTGTAACCAACCCATAATCGCCCATCTTGTAGTATGGCCTTATAATTGGCAAAAGTCACTTTTTTGGGTATCAGCATAAACCGGGAATCCATGAAATCCTTTTGCGTTGAAAAGGATATAGCAAGTACGTTTAGAAATGGCAGTATTATGGCGAGGGTAATGGCCAGAAGTATAATAAAAATAATAATATCTAATAATTCTATTCGATTCCTTAGTCTACGTTTTTTTCCAGTAACCTGTAAACTTTTCATACTAAACACCTCTTTATTTCCTACATGCCCTATGTATTAGCTAAAGAGTCCTTCAGAACCGAGCCACTTAGTTATCCGATCAGCGGATAACAATAAAACAAAGTTGATTACTGATCTAAACAAGCTAACTGCAGTGGAAAATGAGAAATCTGCAGCAGTTTTAAATGTAATCCTATAAATATACATGTCTAGAATCTCAGCCACCTTGGCAGTAGCAGGATTACTAAGGTTAAAGACCTGATCAAATCCCTGTACCATAATATTACCTACTGCCAGAATAAATAAGACCACAATTGTATTTTTTATGCCCGGTAGTGTTATATGTCTCATTATCTGCAAGCGGGTGGCACCGTCAATTTCTGCTGATTCATATTGTTCTGTGTCTATTCCTGATATGGCTGCCAGATATATTATCATCGTCCATCCGCCTGATTTCCAATTCTCGGTGATATATAGCAGTGGTACAAATAATTTTGTAGAACCCAGGAAATTAACTGCTTCCCCTCCAAATATTTTAATTAGGCTATTCACTAGTCCCTGGGAACCTAAAACATTAATCATGATACTAGCTACAATAACCCAGGACAAAAAATGAGGGAAGGTAAGGACGGTCTGCATTGCCTTTTTGAATCTGTTAATTCTTAGCTCGTTTAATAATAGAGCTAATATAATTGGGTATGGAAACTGGAAAAGAAGGCGACCAAAATTAATAAATAGGGTCCTCCATATAGACTCCAAAAAAGCCGGATCCCTAAAAACATATACATAATTCTCCAGTCCAACCCACGGGCTTCTAAAAATTCCTAAATTTGCCCTATATGCTTTAAACGCCAAAGTTAAACCATATATAGGTATATAAGCAAAGATGATATACCAACCAACTCCTGGCAAAATCATAATGCAATTGTTTCGCCATTTCCATAGGTCCTTAAAAAAATTTTTAACTCTCTCTAAAGATTTAACCATAGGCTAAATATAAACCCCCCTTCAGCACCTTTTAGCCGTTAAAATGTTTCAAGTTAAACAGCTGCGGTAAATTAGACGGTTTTACCGCAGCTATATAAACTTATATTTACACCTTTACTAATTAAGAGTTGAGTTCAACTCATCAAGCACCGGCTGTATCATGGGCATCTTGGATTCAATCCAATCTTTCCAATTCTGCTCAATATCTCCACCCATAGTAATAAGGTTGGTTAGCTCTGTATCATAATCAAACTGTACTTTTCTCATGTTGGGTGAATCGAAGCAGAATAAATCCCAGTCCACCTTGGTGAAGGTGTCAGGTGTGGCTATTTCGCATCTCTCAGTATACAATACTCTGGATAGTTCTCTCAATTTTTCATCATTATTTGGATTATCAAAAGCAAAGTCATCGTGTAGGATAATTACACCCAAGGTATAGCCCATAGATGGATACTTGCCGTCTGGACCTCCAAGAGGCTGTTTGGTAATATCATGGAGAGAAACTATATTGCCTTCGCTGTCATATTCCCAATCCACATCTTTTAGACCCATGCTAGCAAATATTGAACCATCTTGAGAAGCGTTAAACTCTAGTACATCCATCCATCTTTCAAACTTTTCTTCCTCTATATTGGGGCTAAATATAATTGTACCCCAATAGTTAATCAGGTCTTGTTGATGGAAATATCCGTCCTCTCCTAATACTGTTGCTACATTGATTGATTCAAATGGATCCAATCCTACATTGCCCTGGAAATTGGTTATAAATACTCTAGGTAGAGCTGCTGTTGGGGCTTCACCAAAGTTACATGCTGCAATGCCTTGTGTGTCAAACTGTCTTGTATCATCGTTTTGTTGCAGTGTGTAAAATTCGGGATCTAATAGCCCAGATTGATATGCTTCAGCGTACATTTTCAAGCCTTCTAAAGTCTCTTGAGAGGTTGCACCCCATTTATAAGTTCCATCCTTATCTTTATAGAATCCGTTATAATAGGTACTGTTGCTTCCTACGAAAAGCCTAACGGCACTACTGGGTGCTTGAGCTATAGGAATAAGTTTATCTCCTAGATTGCCTGGATCGCTTTCTTTAATTTTCTTAGCAAATTCCAATACTTCGGAAATTTTATAGGTGCTCTTAATTGGGAAATCCACTGCTTCTGCCCAATCCTTCCGCATATACAGGGAGAAATGATCAGGTACTGGCTCGTCTGGATCATTTATTAGGTTTTTATAGAATCGAGCTCTTGGTAGGAAATAGGTGCCGTCAAATCTTTTTTCCATCTCTGGTCCAAGTTGGGTTACTTCAAAAACTTTAGCTACATTGGGCCAGCGATTTTTCCAGTCATCTGGAAGCCTGTAGAGAAGTCCCTGTTCTACATAAGAAGCTGCCTCTGCGTGTTTGTAATCATAGACGCATACATCAGGCATATCACCAGAGTTTATCCAGATGTTAAGCCTTTCATGCCAGTTTGACCAGTTCAATGCTGTTACTTCTAAATCGTAGTTGAACTTCTCAGAATAAAACTTAGCAAAATCGTCACCACTGGTATAGTCATAACCTTCAGTAGTCTGAATAGATGCAAGTGTTATTGTGACTCGCTTAGATAGATCAGATTGTGGAACAATATCACCGTCTTGGCCTTCATCTTCTTTAGAATCGTTATTATTAGCAGCGTCCTGTCCCTGATCTACCTTATCCACCTGTTCATTGCCTTTCTGGTCTGTCGAGCTACTGCCGCAAGCTGCAATACTCAAGACCATCAGTATGACTATTATTAGACATACTGATTTTTTAAATGGTTTCATAGTGTTTCCCTCCTATGGATTTTTTTATATTAATCTATTTTTATTAAATAGATTAATGGTTAGAGTAAAGCACTATAAACCTAGGAAGTCACACCTATTCGCTGCAAATTATCAAGGGATAGTTGTATCATCCAGAACTACTTTTATTGCCAAGACCAAGAAAGTAAACTAATTTCAGTGTTAAATGCTTTATAAAGTAGACTATAGAAATGCAAATATCTAATAGCTGACAAATTCCATAATATTTTGCTATTACGTTTTAGCTATTATAAATTATAGTGCTTAAGTGTTCCTTTTGTCAATATATTTTGGGCTATACTATTTTTCCCTTCTCTTAAAATATTGCTTAACAAGGAACTTCACAAGAGCACTAGGCTCCTCTTTTACAAACTCAGATTTGTCTCTAAATAACATTCCATATGGAGCTTCTGGAGTATAAACATCCCACTTGGGCATATCCTCTCCTGTTACATCTTTACCATTAGGATCTCCGGATCTGATGAAGTTAGACCAGTAGTTGCATATCTGACGCGCGATATCGTAATGCTTACCTACAAATGGTCTCCAACATTTAGCAAGGGTCTCAAAGGTGAACCATAGATCTACAGAATGGAATGCTCCTGGATTATCCCATCCTGGTATTTCCACATCAAAATTGTAATAATACAAGGGAGTATTGGCACCTGTGTCAGCATTGGCCTGGCCTACAACCCTAATAGCGTATTCGATACTATTTACTGATGCATTTTTCAATACCTCATCCATATCCCCTGAGTCTACACCACAAATCTTGAGATATTCATCAGCATCATCACCAAACATATCCACAGCCATCTTCTTAAACTCATCAATAGTGCTAACATTTGGTCTGCTTATAAACTCTGAAGAGGTATGTCCTAATAGAACTGGTACATTCAAACGTTTATTATCTACGAATAGTTCAAATCCATCGCCTATGTTGAATTTATTGTCTATCACGGTACCCCAAAAACCTTTATACTCTAGGGCCTTATCCCGGATATATTTGGCATCTAGTTTGCGAGCCTCTTCAAGGGATGATACTCCTAAAAAGTCAAAGAATTTAATGCCTTCCTGTTCTGCTTCCTCAAGAGTGGCTCTAGGACCAGGTTTACGATCTCCCTCGTAAGGCATGGTGATAATTCCACTTTGGATAATGGCTTTCTGGAAAAGACCTTCATTTTGAGGAGATACAAGTTGGCTCAATACACTTCCGCCACCTGCTGATTGTCCTCCAATGGTAATGTTGTCAGGATCACCACCAAAAGCAGCAATATTACGTTTAACCCAGCGAATTCCAGCCTGCTGATCTAAATGTCCGAAATTAGCAGGTGCTTCAGGCGATTCCGCTGTAATTTCAGGATGACATAAGAATCCAAAAACATTCAAACGATAGTTTACCGTTACAACAACTATGCCCCTACGTGCAATGCGTTCACCGTCAAACTCCATCTCAGAGGTATAACCTACCTGGAGTCCGCCACCGAAAAACCAAACAAATACTGGCAGTTTTTCATCTGGGCTTTTTGCTGGCGTCCAAATGTTTAAATAAAGGCAATCCTCATCCATGGGAATCTCTGGATCAACATGCCACTCCCTAGTATATATATTGTCCTTATCAAGACCTGGAGTAGCCTGCATGGATATTGGTGCAAATTCATAGGCCTTTAATACCCCATCCCAATCTTTTGCTGGTTGAGGTGGGCGCCAACGATTTTCCCCTACTGGTGGTGCAGCAAAAGGTATACCCTTAAAGCTAGTTATACGAGGATCAGCAGCCGGTAAACCCTGAACTACACCGTTTTCAACCTTTACTTTTCTCAGCATAGTTGGTCTCTCCTTTCTCTTGTCCTATATTATTCTTATTATCAAATGATAAATAAAATTCTGATATAGCAAAATTTATAATTTTGCTATATCGTTTTAGTAATATATAATAAAAATACTATAAAATACAATATTTGTCAAGCTGCTTTTTGAATATCCTGAACTTTTCCACTTCTTAAGCTAATACTTTTTTATATCCTTCTAAGCCACTTTCTTGATACTAATCGCTTAATACACCACAAGGATTTAATAACTGCGTCAATCCTTAGGGCAGTATAAATAACAAATGGGGACAAGCGAAATACTAGGCCTGCTAAAATGCCAAGGGGTACAGAGGCAATCCAAAGAAAAAGAATATCTGCCACCATAAGAAATCTAGTATCTCCGCCACCACGAAGAACTCCCTTGGTCATAACTGATGCGATTGAGGCAAATATTACATTAACTGCTACAGCCATCATCAATTCTTTAGCAATGGCTACAGTCTCACTGGTTATATTATACAATCCTATTACATAAGGGCTTATTATCATAATAATGATCGAAGCAATACAGCCAATTATTCCACTAAGGACAAAAAAGGTTACACCCTGTCTGTAGGCTTTATCTTCATCACCTTCACCCAAGGTGTTTCCTGTAATGATACCGCTGGCATTAGCCAGACCATGATTGGCAACAGTAGTGAAATGAACTGTAACGCTTGCAATAGCATTAGCTGACACAAAATTAGAACCTATACGCCCCATTACAATTGCCACAGCGTTATTTCCAAGTGCAAGGAGCATATCACTGATTATAACTGGTACACTATATGTGAAATATTCACTTATAATGCTTTTACATTGCATTGTAATATCCTTTATTCGATATTTTACCTTATTATCAAAGAAGAAAAGATAACCACATATAAAAGCAAATTCAAAGATCCGGGAAATTAATGTAGCCAAAGCAGCTCCTGCTATTTCCATACGGGGTGCTCCCAACTTTCCAAATATAAATATCCAATTTAAAAAGACGTTGATAATCAAGCTAACAAGGGAGCTGTAAAGGGGTATATTCACTGCACCAAAGCTGCGAAGCACTATGGTACTGGTTAAGGATAAGCCTAAAAAAATATAAGTAAATGCCATATAGGAGAAATACTCCTTGCCTTTTTCAATTAATTCGGGACTCGGTGTATAAATACTCATAATTTGCCCGGGAAAAAATAAAGTAATTATCGTAAAAAAAACTGCTACAGTAAAAATAACTCGATGCATCAAGGTTATAACTTTTTTTAATGACAATATGTCCTCTTTTCCCCAGTATTGTGCAGTCATAACAGCTGCCCCACCGCCTATACCCATACACAGGATATGGAAAAGGCTTAAAAACTGATTGGCCAAAGAAGAGGCCGACAATTGACTTTCTCCAAAGTATCCTAGCATAATAGTATCTGCCATGTTTATTCCTATATTAATAAGACTTTGCAAGGTTACAGGGATTGCAATGGTTGCTATTTTTTTGTAGAATTCTTTGTCTTTAACAAATACTTGCATAGAGGTCTTCCTTTACTATATCGTATTTATATGGTATCGATATCCTACTAGTATCGTATTTAATTATAAGAATTATTACTTGTGACACATGCAATCAAAAAAGATATAAAGAGTAGATATGAAATATTCCTACTAGTTTATCTAGGATAAACTAGTAGGAATCCTCCCTATCGTTTAACGTTCCGTCGGGATTTCGGCTAAATCGGGATATAAACTGCCAGGCCAGTTCAGCATCTACATAATGTACATCATGTCCCTTGCCATGAGCTAGTGCCAAGTTGTAATAGTTTTTGTGATCATCTATACTATAAAATTTATGTATAGAATACTTGTATTCTGGATCCTGGGCACATGGATAAATAACTTCTACTTTATCCCCTTCAACACCAATGCTGCATTCGCTATCTAATGGCTCTTCTGGTGTAGGTTTTACAGGAATATTATTGTATTTTTTCCATGCATCATACTGATACTGTTGTCCTACCCCTTTATAAATGGGATATTCCATTTCTCTAGTGCCATAGACATACCATACAGGCATACGGTAGTTATACCTTCTCTGCAATTCTAGTCCCATTTCAATAGGTCTTAAATTCTTGGAAAAATCAAATTTTTCTGGGGCAAAGGGACCTGCCTTAACATAAGGCCACATTGTGTCTATTGGAGCTATGGCCGCAAAAATTTCAGGATGAAGCAGTGCCATAACCTGTGCCATTCCAGCACCATTGGAAAATCCTGATATATAAACTCTTGAATCATCAATATTGTATTTGTTCTTTAGATACTTAATTAGTGCCAGATAGAATTCCACATCACTTGGTTCATCTGGATCCAGATTAAGATTAAAGGATACACCGTTGGTGGCTAGAGGATAAACGGTAATAAACCCTTCACGTTCACCAATCTCATGCCATTTGCTCATATCCGCTGCTTTCATGGGATTGTCTGTGGCTCCGTGACTGAATATAAGCAGTGGTACTGGTTTGCTAGGATCATCTAGAACCGATTGAGGTACATGTTCCATCCAGCTATGGGGTATTCCTGCATTGTCACCTAATCTGTCATCGTTTAAATGCATAATAAAGCGGCATTCTTCAAAGTTAATTCTTCTGCATATATTTCCCATAGGACTGGTATTAATTCTTCTTACCTTATAGAATAAATCATACCAGATTTTATAAATAATTGTGGCTGTCAGTTCCTTTATTTCTCCCTTTACCACCGTTACCTGATGAAAGGGATGTGTAGAATCTTTATAAGTGATAATAGAATCATTTATTACATTTTGAGTGTCAGTGTTATTTATTCTTCTATAGTGAGATATGATAGCTTCTGAACAGTTAAACAACATTGAAGGCATTGAGAGGTTTTGGGCATCCCTTATACTTTCAGGAACACTATCTCCAGCTACTAAAGCAACAGCTGCAGTAAGCTCCGGATGAAGGGTGGTATAAGCAGCTGCTACAGATGAAGCTTGACCTACAGCTATGAGGTAACGAGCATCATGCATTACCCGCCATTCATATCCTACAATACCTGCTCCAATGTCTTGATTAATAGTTTTTAAGAATTCAACATCATCGGGCATATCTGAAGAAAGATTTATATTCCAGCCCTTCTCTGTGGGATTGGGAAAAATAAATATGATATGGTATTTATCTGCCAGCTCAGTTAATCCCATGCCCAGTAACTTCTTAACAGATGTTTCTTGATCATCGTCTCTTAAAATTACAACGGATGATGGTTTGGTAAAACAGTTCCATGGTTTGTCCGGTGTGTATATAAAAGCGCTTCTTTGGTGTTTACCTATAGTGTATTCTTTAAAATGAATGGCCATAGGCAGATCGACCCCTTTCTATAAAAGAATTGCAATAATAACAATAAGACAGATAGCAATAACGATTTAGCTGTATACTTAAGTTTATAATATATCCACAAAAGATGTTTGTCAAGCCTTATTTTAACTTTGCTAAAACGATTTGACAATTATAAATATTATTGGTAATATTTATAAAGTTAGAGTTAATAAGTATGCCCCTATACACCTTCTTTGAAGCCATTGAAAAAAATATTAATACGATAATAATATAGATAATTTGAATTAATATATAGTAAAGGAATGTGGTATATGATAAAGAATAAAACTGATGATAGTTTATGGACTCCAACTTATATATCTCTTATAACTCTTGGCACACTAACTTCTACATCCTTTTACATGATACATCCAACAATTTCAAAATACGCTACCTTGCTTGGTACATCTCTTGGGGTTGCAGGGATAATTGCGGGGCTTTTTTCTATAACAGCGTTGGTAGGCAGACCTTTTGGAGCGGTCGTGGTTGACAGACTAAATAAAAAGTATGTTCTTTCTGCAGCCACTCTAGTAATGGGAATAGCTTCACTTGGCTATTCAGTAGCTAAAAGTGTTATTCTTTTGATTATATGCAGAATAATACATGGACTGGCTTTTGCAGTAAGCGGAACAGCAACTGTGGCCCTGATATCATCCATCGTTTCCCGTAAACACCTAGGTGAAGGCATTGGTTATCACGGCATAACCCACATAATAGCAACAGCACTAGGGCCTAATATAGGTATTTTTATTGCAAATAAATTTGGATATAATACCAATTTTTTGTTTGCTGGTATCCTAATCATTATTTCATCCATTCTCATTACTAAAATTCCATACTCACAGGTTACTTCTTCAGATTTATCATATGCAGAAAACTTATCAGCCTCAGGGAATAATAGAAGGAAAATATCTCTTGATGACTTAATATCTTTTAAAGTTTTACCCTTAGCCTTAATTGGAGGTATTTTCTCATTTATGAACGGCATTGTAAATTCATTTTTAATTCTTCTAGGAGAAGAAAGAGATATTAAGAATATAGGCCTTTATTTTACTGTAGTATCTATATGTTTATTTATAGTACGTCCTCTATCAGGAAAGTTGTCCGACTCCAAAGGATTGGCTTTCATACTCTATCCAGCCTTCCTTTTGGTATCTTTGCAAAATATCCTCCTAGCCCATGCAACCGGGCTTTTTGTAGTATTGCTGGCCGCTGTAGCAAAAGCCTTCGGTCAAGGTTCCGCTCAACCCGCCATACAGGCAACCTGCCTTAAAAAGCTGGATCCTGCTAAGAGCGGGGTGGCAGCTGCTACCTATTACATAGGAGCGGATATAGGTCAAGGAATAGGACCGATGATTGGAGGGGCAATTTCCAATGCTTACGGTTATAAAGCAATGTTTTACTTCTGTGTACTTTTGGTCTTGCTAGGATGCATAGGATTTACCATATACAATAGAGTGACCACATCACAAAATGAACTCACTAACGGCTGATAAAGAATAAACAATAGGGCTGTTGCAAAGCTAATTAATCTAGCCTAGCAACAGCCCTAATTCAATAGTTACTCTAATCAATCATGACTACAAAACAAATGATATATACGCTCCTAATATAAACTCCTAAAAACTTTACTCTACAATAGTAGCATCAAAGAAGTTTCTGAATTTGGGCAGCTTGTAGGCATATTCCTTGCTAAACTCATCAATTTTTTGCCAATCTTCCTCCGATAGCTTCCAGCCTGAAGCTTTTAGATTCTCTTCAACCTGTCTAGCATTTCTAGCCCCTACTATAGGTGCAGTAATACCTTCCTTATGCATAGTCCAGTTAATTGCAACCTGTGCAATGGTCTTATCATATTTCTCAGCAAAGGGTTTTAATTGCTCCGCAACCTTAAGAGCTCCCTTATAATATCCATCTTGGAAAAGAGGGGCGCGGCTTCTTCCATCATCACTAGGAAATGTAGTATTCTCATCAAATTTCCCAGTAAGAATACCCTGTGCCAGTGTAGAATATGATATTACCCCAATGTTGTTTTCAATGCAGTAATCCAGCACTCCATCCCTGTCAATCTCACGCCAAACTAAACTATAACATGGCTGAATAACATCTACTTCGCCATATTGTACTGCCTCTTTCATTTGTTCCAAATTAAAATTGGATAGACCAATGCAACGGATTTTTCCGCTTTCCTTGAGCTTCATCATTTGTTCCATAGTTTCACCGATGGGTACACCTGTATCAGAAGGATAATGTATAAAGTAAACATCTATATAGTCCATATCTAAACGCCTAAGACTATCTTCGCAAGCAGGAATAACTCTGTCTTTTTCCATATCCGTTTTCCATAGCTTTGTTATAACAGTTATTTCTTCCCGCGGCATTGATTTTGCTGCCTCTCCTACTATCCTCTCTGAACGTCCTCTTCCGTATACGTATGCAGTATCAAAACTGTTAATGCCTCCCTCATAAGCTTTTATAATTGCTTCGAGAGAATCCTTATCATCTGCACCGCCCCAATAAGTTCCTCCCATTACCCAGCAGCCCAGAATTTGATCCGATACCTTAACTCCACTATTGCCCAATTGCTTCATAACAATATCAACCTCCAAATAGAATATATTTTTCTATTCTTTAAAAATGTGCTTTACAAATTCTTTGAGGCATTTTCTCCAAACAGTCCATTCGTGATAACCTGGGCAGGTATACAACATATAGCGAATACCCTTTTCGTCAAACATCTTTAGATCTTTTCCAAGCCCTTTTACAATTCTTTCTTCCTGCTCCCCATAGCCGAAGAAGAATAGTTTGACCTTTTGGTTAAAGCTTTCTGGATCTTCGAAGTTCTTATAGTAGTCAAAATCACAGTACCAGCGTCTTTCTATGGTTCCGCTAAATATACCTATGTAAGGGAAATATCCCAGATGTCGCATGGTTGTCATAGTGGTTTGGTAGCTTCCCATTGACAGCCCTGCCATAGCCCTGTTTTCATTCCCTTTAGCTACTCTGAACTTCTTTTCTATAAATGGGATACAATCTTTTATAAGCATGGAATCAAAGTCTCCTGCAAGAAACTCTTCTTCCTTTTCATAGTTGGGGCAGTAGAGAGAGTTCATTACTACAATCATAGGACGACATTGCTTTTCAGCAATAAGGTTGTCTAAGATATAATTAACTTTTCCTTGCCATATCCAACCGGTTTCGTTTTCTCCGCCCCCATGCTGCAAATATAGCACAGGATATTCTTTATCCGTATCCTCATCATATCCTGGAGGGGTGTATACCCAGCAATTTCTGTACCTTCCTGTAACGGATGAATAAAAATGCTCCATACGTACCGTCCCATGTGGAACATCCTTAAGGATATAGAAATCACTTTCCTCTGGTTTGTTGAAAAAATTTACAACCTTGTGTGATCCATAACCCACAGGAGCTTGGGGATTAACTACACAAGTCCCATCTACAAAATATTCGTGATAGTGGAAGCCTGGAGGAATATCACTAACTGTAACCCGCCAGTAACCATCCTCACCCTTGGTCATCTTACGTTTTTTATTGGTCATGGCAGATCCCATAAATCCTGCTACAAAAACCTCCTTTGCATTGGGTGCATAGAAGGAGAAGGTCACATCTCCGTTGTCCTCAATTTTGATTCCTGGAACCTCCCATGTATGTCTAGGCCCCCTGTTGATTCCTTTTTCGTCTATAAAGGGCTGCATTTTAAGACGTACAGCATCAAAAAACAAACCATCTGAATTTAGGGCTTCATTATCACTATACCTATATGCCATTATTATAACTCCCTCCCATTATTTTTTATAATTCTATAATTTTATTAATCCTAAACTTTTCATTGTCACTAATTATGACCTGAATAGTAACTTTAGGAACTCACGGCAGGACCTTCTCCAGACATCCCACTCATGATATCCGGGACAAGAGTAGAAAACATTTCTTATACCCTTTTGATTTAGCTCGTCAAGCTCTTGCCTCAACTCATCACACATGGGCTGTTCCTGTTCACCAGCCGCTACAAATAGAAGCTTAAACTTCTTATAGTACTCCTCTGGGTTATTAAAAAGCTCAGTTAGGTCGTAACCCTTTCCCTTGTACGAAAAACCTCCACTGAATATCCCTAGACTGGCAAATTTGTCAAGGTTACTCATAACCGTAGCATTTGACTGAAATCCTCCCATGGAAAGGCCTGCCATAGCACGAAATTCGCGATGGGCTATTGTACGGTATTTACTGTCGATAAAAGGTATACAATCCTTAACTATGACTTCATCCAGGCTTCCCATTGAGGGATGGCTTGTTCCATCAGACTTAAAAGCATAGCCATTGTTCATGACTATTATCATCTCTTGACATTTTCCTTCAGCAAGTAAATTGTCCATTATATAATTGATTTTTCCGTGCCATACCCAAGCCGTCTCATTCTCACCACCACCGTGCTGAAGGTAAAGAACCGGATATTTTTTATCCAATTCTTTCTCATAGCCTGGAGGCGTATATACATAGCAATTACGCCAGCGTCCAGTAACAGAACTCTTATATAAATCCATTCGAACAGTTCCATGGGGTACGTCCTTTAACAGATAGAAGTCAGAATCTTCCTCTCCCGGCAACTCAAAGAAGTTTACAGCTATAAACCCTCCATAGCCGTAAGGAGTTAATGGGTTTGTGGCCTTTACACCATCCACATAATACTCATGATAATGAAAGCCTGGGGGTATATCGTCTACAACAACTGACCAATATCCATCTGTATCAGGCTTTAGCTCATATGTATTGGGCATAGATCCTCCCCAGCCCTTTACAACTACACTCTTTGTGCCTTCGGGAGGCCGATAATTAAAGCGGACTTTCCCATCTCCAAGGAGCTCAACACCCTGTCTAAGGGGTTTGTATGCCCCAGGCCCGGACCTGTCCCCACGCACAAGATTCTTTCTTACATCATCAAAGAATAATGAATATTGATATAAAGCCTGGTTTTTTATAATATCATTTTTATCTTTCATGCCAGCCCCTCCTTTTGATCACTTGAAAAGAAGTTGAAGAAACTCTCGCGCACTATATCTCCAAACATCCCATTCGTGGTAACCTGGTCGCGAATAGAAAACGCTGTTTATACCCTTTTCTTCCTTCATCCTTTGTAAGAATTCCTTGTTGGATTCATACATCATTTCCTGTTCTCCCGCCGATACGAAGAATACCTTGATAAGCCGATTAAATTTCTCAGGATCCTCAAAGGCCCATGACAGATCATATGAATCAAACATTCCCACAGGACGAACGCCACCACTGAAGATGCCTATAGCAGAAAAGGTATCTTCCATATGGGTGATTCCTGAATAATAGGCTTGTGCAGAACCTAATGACAAGCCAGCAACAGCCCTGTGTTCCCGGTCTGCCAATGTACGATACTTAGAATCTATAAAGGGTATGCAGTCGTTAACCAGTTCACTGTCAAACTCTCCTGGGAAGAACATGTACTTTTCCCCAGGTACAAAAGCGTAGCCTGAATTCATAACTATTATCATCTCTTCCATTTTGCCTTCTGCTAGTAGGTTATCAGCTATATAATTAAGCTTTCCATGCCAAATCCATCCAGTCTCATTCTCGCCAACACCATGCTGTATGTACAGAACCGGATATCTTTTGTCAACATTTTGATCATATCCGGGAGGAGTATAAACCCAGGCGGCTTTTATTCTCCCTGTGACTGATGACTTGTACAGCTCCATCCTGATATCGCCATGGGGAACATCATGCAGCAAAAAGAAATCCGAATCTTCATCAGGTTTTTCAAAGAAATTTATTACATAAAAGCATCCATACCCATACGGAGCCAGCTGATTTGTGGTCTGTACCCCATCAACAATATATATATGGTAATGAAAACCTGGAGCTATATCCTTAGCAACTACCTGCCAATACCCATCTCCCACCGGCTCCATATCATATTCTTGCGGCATTGAACCGCCAATACCTTTGACCTTTACTGATTTGGCACCAGGTGCATAGTAGTTGAATTCCACATCACCATTTTCAAGAATCCTTACACCAGGCTTTTCATCTACATAATAAATTCTTTCAGCAATGTCAGCATCTTCATTGCTCCTATTAAACACCGCTCTTTTGTTAAGGGGGTCAAAAAACAGCATATGCTGATAAAGGGCCTGGTTATTTATAATTTCCTTCTTCATGTTTCCCCTCCTATTTTTTTTAAATATTATATATGGATTTTGTAAGGCTTCTGTCCTGCTTTTATAATACTAATAAAGATATTGTATTTCTTGGTGAATAAAAGGTAATATTTCTTAGATACAGCTGTATGCTACTGCCCTTACTCTGTGATGGTGATATTCCTCCATATTGGGCATCATCTGATGCATATATACAATAGAGAATCCTTCACTTGGATCAATAACCGTATATGTG
>JAAYKZ010000165.1 GCA_012522165.1 Clostridiales bacterium | reverse complement strand
TAATATATTCGTTCCGCGGTGGCTTAGCTCAGCTGGTTAGAGTACCACGTTGACATCGTGGGGGTCACTGGTTCGAATCCAGTAGCCACCACCAGAAAAAAACATCGGTTTATACCGATGTTTTTTTTGTTAATAAATTGTAAATTATCATCTTAAATAAAATATATTGTGGTATTCATATGTTATAATTGGTACAGATTATATTTGACAGAATCGGGGGTAAGGCGATATGTATTACAGCCAACAGGATTTAGATAATATTACCAAGCAACTGATAAAGGCTATTATTCTATTAGGGGCTATTTTTTTGGTATTTCTTGTAATTTCCATCTTTGTTGCCAACTCAGTAGCCAACCAGGTGGGAATGCTGGTAATGCTCGTTGGAGTTTGTATTGCTATATTTTTTTGGGGAATGTATGTTAACTCTGTTTATGCATATTATAAATATATTAAAGATTTGGTAACTGGTCGCTCAAGGGAGATTCAGGGATTAGTTAAAGCTGTTAGTGATCACCCTGTATATAAGGATAATAAACTTTTTTACTATGAAGTAACCATAGAGGAAGATGAAATAGAAAGAGTACTTCTATTGGATGACCAAAAAGATTGGCCTAAGATTAATACTGATAAATTGTACAAGTTTGAAATTCACGAAAACTATGTTAAAGATTTCCATCAGATACCCTAGTATATCTTTTTATGTTTGAACTTCCCTTTTATGGTTAATATATAATAATAAATCCTAGGGGTGATGATATGAGGTACAGAAAGCTTGGCCGATACGGTTTAAAGGTAAGTGAAATTTCCTTGGGCAGCTGGTTGACCTATGGAGGATCATACGGTAAGGAAAGAGCTCAGGCCTGTATTCGGAAGGCTTATGATCTTGGTATTAACTATTTTGATACTGCAAATGTTTACGGTGCTGGTCAAACCTATCCTGGAGCTTCTGAAGAGTTATTGGGAGATATTTTACAGGAGTTTCCTAGAAGTTCTTATGTCTTGGCTACAAAGGCCTTTTGGCCTGTGGGAGATGGGCCAAACGATAGAGGTTTGTCGCGTAAACACATTATAGAGCAGTGCAATGCCAGCCTAAAACGCCTAAAGACTGACTATGTAGATATTTTCTATTGTCATAGATATGATCCAGAGACACCTGTTGATGAAACTTTACGTGCTTTAGATGATCTAGTTAGGCAGGGCAAGGTATTATATGTAGGTGTTAGTGAATGGAGTGCTGCACAGATTGCAGAAGGAGTTCACACCACTAAACACTTAAATCTCAACCCCATAGCAGTAAATCAACCAATATATAATATGTTGGATCGGTATATTGAGGATGAAGTCATGCCACTATGCAGTAAAGAAGGTATAGGCCTGGCAGTATTTAGTCCCCTTGCACAGGGTGTGCTTACTGGTAAGTATAAAAAAGGTCAAGAGATTCCCAAAGATAGCAGAGCAGCTGATAAAAGTGCGGGTAAGAGTATATCAAGATATCTTAACGATGATATTTTAACTAAGGTGGAAAAACTTGAGGCGATTGCATCTGATCACGGAATGGCATTATCCCAATTAGCTTTGGCATGGATACTTACTCATCCTGAAATAAGTAGTGTTATTATTGGTGCCTCTAAGCCTGAGCAAATAGAAGAAAATGTTCAAGCAGCGGGTAAGATTTTAGATGAAAGCACCATGGAAGAAATTAAGAAAATACTTAATGAGTAATAGTATGGCCAAGGCGAAAGGAAACTTTAGCCTTGGCTATTTTATTCTTCCACATGACCTAATACTCTACCGTCCTCACCAATAAATACCTTTATGATACTATCTTGATGCTCCATATGGCTATGGGGATAGAAGGAGACCACTAAATATTCACCCGAGTAATACACATCCTCATTATCTTTGTTTTTGCAAATAGATGATGGGCTTTGGTTATTTTCATATATAATTTTAGTTTTCTCAAATGTCAACTTTTTACCGCAGGATTTAAGGTAATCAGCACACTTTTTTATTACCTCTAAATCTGACATTTTTCTTATAGAAACTGATTTTTGCTGTGCCTTGATCTGGGGCTCTTCAATTGTTGAGGAATTAGAATGAGATATGTTATTTTTGTTGCAACCTAGGAATAAAAACACTAAAATAACAATTAGTGTTAGGATCTGAATTTTTTTAATCATAGTATACACTCCTAATG
>JAAYKZ010000164.1 GCA_012522165.1 Clostridiales bacterium | reverse complement strand
GGACATGACGGAATACCATGAATGGAAAAAACAACAGCAACAAGCAAAAAAAGTAAGTAAGGTTACCCCAATACGCTGAGTTCATCTAACCGAGGGATTTTACACACACTTATGGACTTGATCACTGGATGTACTTCAAATGATAGTACATCTACATCAAAGGATGAGGTATTTAAAATAGGTATTAGTCAATTTGCTGAACATCCAGCAGTGGATGATGCCCGCCGTGGTTTTGAAGATGGCTTAAAGGAACTGGGCGTAAATGTAGAAATCGACTACCAAAATGCCCAAGGTGATATCCCTACTTCTTTAAGTATTGCACAGAAATTTGCAAAGGATAAGGTGGACTTAATATATGCCATAGCAACTCCTGCAGCCCAATCGGCTAAACAGGCCACTGCTAATATTCCAATTGTATTCAGTGCAGTTACTGACCCTGTTGAGGCTGAGTTAGTAGATTCCATGGAAAAACCTGGTGGAAATGTTACAGGAACTTCCGATTTAAGCCCAATGGACAGACAATTACAATTGTTTAAAGACTTAGATGAAACTATAGAAAAGGTTGGAATTATCTTTAACACTAATGAATCAAATTCCCAAATCCAAGTAAAAATGGCTGAGGAAATAGGCTCTACCATAGGGCTAGATATGGTATCCATTGCCATATCCATTATAAATGATATTCCTCAGGCCTTCGATTACTTGGCAAACATGGTAGATGGAATTTATACCATTACAGATAATATGGTGGCTTCAGCCATATACCTAGTAGCTGAAAAAGCCTTGGAAAATAAGATGATTACGGTGGCAGGTGAAGATTCCCACGTAAAAGGTGGAATATTGATTACAGATGGTATTAGCTACTATGAGCTGGGCAAACAATCTGCTCAAATGGCTAAGAAAATCTTAGTGGATGGTAAGCAAGCTTCCGAAATACCTTCTGAAACTGCCATAAATACTACAAAAGTATTTAATGAAGATACTTTAAAGGCCTTAGGATTAGATCAGGATCATCCAGTATTTAAAGATGCTGTAAAAATAGACAATTAATATTGCAAAATTAGATAGGTGGGATAAATATGACATTATTGATTACTTCAATGGAACAGGGGTTGATATTTGCAGTACTGGCCATAGGAGTGTATATAACTTATAAATTACTTAATATTGCAGATTTATCAGTAGAAGGTACTTTCCCCTTAAAAACGACACTTGCAGCAGGAGCTACAATGCTCCACTTTTTACTTGGAGGGTGGAGTTTGCCATTGCAGATACTGGTTGCGGTTGTTACCATTGATTATTTAACTGGTCTGGGTGCCGCATTTGTAGGCAAGAGGCTTGATAGCCGAATCAGCACCAGGGGGATTATCAAGAAAGTATGCTTTTTCGCTCTGGTAGCTCTCACTCATCTGCTGGACAAAGGCACAGGCATGGATGCCCCCGTCCTCCAAACAGCGGTGATATGGTACTTGATCGGGAACGAGGGAATCTCAATCACCGAGAATCTCGCAGAAATTGGGGTGCCGATACCAAAAAACTTGCTGGATACTCTCGCTAGACTCAAAAAGGAGGGTACAAACAATGAGATCCATTGAAGATCAGTTGGTATTGCACGAAGGGTTGCGGCTTGAGCCGTACATTTGTCCTGCTGGGTATTGGACTATAGGCGTAGGACGAAACCTCGAAAGCAAAGGGTTGACCGGTGCCGAGCAGAAGTTTATCTTCGGCAGGGACG
>JAAYKZ010000163.1 GCA_012522165.1 Clostridiales bacterium | reverse complement strand
GGTTATGGAATTGAGTTAAATCCTAAGTATTATGAAATAATCAAAAAGAGAGTTCCTGAATTTAAAAATAATGTATTTAATGATGATTGTAGAAACATTGATAGATTACCTCTACCTAAAATTCATTACTCGATATCATCCCCACCTTATTGGGATGTATTAAATAGAAGTACGGATGGATTTAAAAAAGAAAGAGAAGAAAAAGGGCTTGATGTAAAATATTCAGAGTCAAATAAGGACCTAGGCAATATTAGCGATTATCAAGAATTTTTAAAGGAAGTATGTTCTGTATATTTTAAAATGTATGATATACTTGAATACGGCGCCTACATAACAATAATTGTCAAGAACGTAAAAAAAGGCGGAAAACTATACCCCTTGGCTTGGGATATGGCTCGCATATTAAATGATAGATATGTTTTAAAAGATGAAAAGATTTGGATTCAGGATAAAATTGGCCTTTCTCCGTATGGTTATCCGCACTCTTGGGCAAGTAATATTTTGCATCACTATTGTTTGATACTTAGGAAGGAGTAAGAATGAAAGATATTATTGAAACATTATTTAATGGTTTGCATCAAGATATAGAATATAATAAAGATTACTCAAAAATTTATAAGATACACAAGTATTGGGCAAGAAAACCTTGGTATATCGTAGAAAATTATATTAAGAACTATTCTAATCCTAATGATAAAGTCATGGACCCATTCTGTGGTAGTGGATGTACAGGATTAGAAGCAATTATTAATAATCGAAACTTTATAGGTTATGATTTAAACCCAATAGCAATTCTAGTATCATTAGGGAGTTTAAACTATTGTGTTGATGTCAATAAACTCTCTAATGATTTTAATAAAATTGAAGAAAAATGCAAAGATAGAATACTTAACTTATATGCCACAGATGAAAAATGTGAATATTGTAATTCAAACCTTGTTTTTAAATATTTATTGATTGGACCTAAATATTCAGATAACCTAGAAGGTGCTTTATATTGTCCTACTTGCGGTAATAGAAAGTCTAATAAAAAAAGAAAACTAACAACTAATGAAATAAAGAAAATGGAGCAGTTAAATAACTTAGATATTCCTTATTGGTATCCAGACAATTTCTTTCCTAAAAAATTTTATAAAGATAGATTTTCTTACAAAGGCATATTAAAAGTTTCAGATATGTATACTAAGCGAAATTTATATGCAGCGGCTATGTTATTAGATTGTATTAAATCGTTAAATAGTGAATATGAAGATTTGTTAATGCTAGCATTTACAAATACTGTATTACATATAAGCAAACTAAAAGGTGAGAATGTTAGACCTCTTGGGGTAAACAACTATTGGGTTCCTGATGACTTTATTGAAGAGAATGTTTGGTTTAGGTTTATGGACAGATTTAATAATTTATTAAATAGCAAAAAAGAATTATTGAAAAGAATAAAAAATAAAGATAAGTTAGGTGACTATAAAATAATACATGATTCTGCGTTAAAAATAAATTATACTGAGTCAATAGACTATGTATTTACTGACCCACCATACGGAGACGCTATCCAATACTCGGAATTATCATTTATTTGGAATTCTTGGCTTGGAAAAACTTTTAATACTGAGGAAGAAGTGATTATTAATCCTGTTCAGAATAAAAAAACTGAGGAATTTAATGCTCTACTATTTAATGCTTTAGATAACATATATAAAGCACTAAAGAAAGAAAAGTATTTTACACTTTGCTTTCAAAATAAAGACTTTAAAATATGGAAAGATGTTGTTACTTATTGTAAAACTTTAGGTTTCTCTTTGGAGGATATTAGCATTTATGATACATTTGGAAGTCCATATAACAAGTATTGGGCTAAATTTTCTCCTAAGACAGATATATATGTTACATTTAAAAAGACTGCTGCAAAAGATATAAGTAGATACTTTAAAAGAAATTTAACTTTAGAGGACATTATAAAAGAAATTTTAAACTTTATGTATGAAAACAACATAGAACTTGATAGCGTTAAAATATACGATATAACCATATCTCTAATTATATGGAACTTATTTTATAATCAAGGCATTTTAGACATTAAAAAATTCGATATAAAAAGTTTTTCAAACATAGTAGATAACAT
>JAAYKZ010000162.1 GCA_012522165.1 Clostridiales bacterium | reverse complement strand
GTTATATCTTTTCCTTCTCTTATGACTACAGGTTGACCTATTTCAAATGGCTTATCTTCAGGATACAAGGCTGGCAAATCATTTCTATTGACACGCATATATACAGGACCATCATATTCAACTATAACATCCATCATCTTTTCCAACTCTATAGCATCCATAGGGGCCAATACTGTCATATTAGGTATTGCACGCATTATGGCAAGATCCTCAATGGCTTGATGAGTTGCCCCATCACCAAAATCTGATAGCCCTGAACTGGATCCTACAACTTTTACGTTAAACTTACCAATAGCCACGCTTTGACGTATTTGATCATAAGCACGACCAGATGCAAAAACAGCAAATGTGTTAACAAAAGCAATTTTATCGGTAAGGGCCAAACCAGTAGCAAAGGATACCATGTTGGCCTCTGCTATTCCCATTTCAAAATACCTTTCAGGGAATCTCTCCTGAAACATATAGCTCATGGTGGATTTGCCTAAATCAGCTTCACATACAACTATATTTTTGTACTTTTCTCCTAATTCTACTAGTTTCTTTCCATAGACCTGCCTTTGATTCATCATCTTCATACAGCATCCACTCCTTCCACAGTGGTTAGTTCTTCTAGCGCAGCATGATACTGCTCCTCAGTTAATGCACCATTATGGAAAGAAGGATTATTTTCCGTGAAGGAAACTCCTTTTCCTTTAATGGTATGGGCTATAATGACAGTTGGTTTTCCCTTAACTTCATCAGCATCATCTAATGCTTTTACCACTTGCTTAATATCATGGCCATCAATCTCTATTACATGCCATCCAAAAGCTTTCCATTTTTCCGGTACTGGATTATTATCAAATCTATCTGCTATAGGCCCAGTAGCCATCAATCTATTTTTATCTACAATAGCAACTAAGTTATCTAACTTAAAGTTTGCTGCCGCCATAGCTGCTTCCCAAATTTGACCTTCACAAAGCTCGCCATCTCCAACAACGCAATATACCTTGTAATCCTTTTTGTCAAGCCTTGCACCAGCGGCCATACCGCAAGCTATAGATAGTCCTTGTCCCAATGAGCCTGTATTAGCTTCTATACCAGGTGTTGTTAGTTTGTCAGGATGCCCCTGTAGCATTGCACCTAGCTCTTTTAATTTGCTCAACTCCTCCTTAGGAAAATATCCGCATAAGGCAAGGGCTGCATATTGTATAACAGCTGCATGACCTTTGCTAAAGATCAGCCTATCCCTGTCCTCCCAGTTTGGATTCTGCGGATCATGCCTAAGTTTGTGAAAGTATAGAGCTGATATAACTTCAGCCAGGGAGAAAGAGCCGCCAATATGTCCAGTCTTTCCAATACCTACCATCTTTATAACTTCGCGTCTTAGTTCTTGTGCTCTTTCATTTAGCTGAATGTAATTACATTCTTTCATGACACATAACCCCCTAATAAATTTTGCTTTAAACTTACAACTCAATCTCTTGATGCTGCCTGATTTTTTCCATAGTAACCTCAATATGTTCTCTCATAAGCTCAGTTGCAGCATTCTCATCCCTGTTTATCAAGGCATCTAAAATCTTCTCATGGTAATATATTCCCTTATCAAATCCTGTTAGTTCTACTACCTTTTCCATTGCAGCCTTAAGCATGTCATGTATTATAGCGTTTACCTTTACAATAACTGCATTGTGAGTGGCAATGGCCAGAGCTAGATGGAAATTTAAGTCCTCTGCCGCAAACTTTCTATTATCACCTCTATTCTTTTTCATATTAGCAATAGTCTTTTGTAATCTACTTATATCATCTTCATTAGCTCTGCTACAAGCTAGCTTGATGCTTTCTACCTCTAATATTGATCTAAACTCAAGCATTTCAATTAGATTAGATCTTTCCACCATCAATATGGGAAGCAAGGCGTTGAAATAATCTTCAGGCAACATTTCAGACACATAAGTGCCTTCCCCCCTGCGTACATATAAAACACCCATACCTATTAACCGATGAATAGCTTCCCTAACGGAAACTCTACTTACATCAAACATCTTAGCCAGCTCCAATTCGCTAGGTATTTTTTCGCCTGGAGCCCACTTACCAGAAATTATCTGTTGTTTAATTTGCTCAAAAACCTGGTCACTGACACTTTGTTTTTTAACAGCTATAATACTCATAATTATCCTTTCCATTTCTATTCTTGTAAGATGTCTTACATCTTATATGACGCATAATATTATATATTCTACATTAAGTCAAAAATTCCTTCTTATTATCAATTTTTTTTAGAAAAAAGGTATGCTTCCCTATATTGATTTTTGCATCTGTCTATAGCGCTTTCGATATTCAGTGGGTGACATACCTGTATACAGTCAAGTCCAAAATAG
>JAAYKZ010000022.1 GCA_012522165.1 Clostridiales bacterium | reverse complement strand
CCATATCAGCGGATAAATTATCTGATACCTATTAAAATAATATATAATAATTCCTTTTAAGATTCTTAATCTTTTAAAGTAATTAAGTTTGTTTCTAATTCTGAGAATATGGGTAAATTACATACAACTTGAAATTAAAGGGTATGAATAGAATGGATATGCTTAGTTTATCCGCATATGATGAAACTTGCTGGGTTTATTTCTTCAATTTTTGCCATATGACTATTAATGTATTCAATACCATAGCTATAAAGTAGATTGAATAAACTTAGGAGGAACTAACATGAGTAAAAAAATAGGATTTGTAGGACTTGGAACAATGGGATTCCCAATGGCAGTAAATTTAAAGAAAGCTGGTTACCAGGTAATTGGTTTCGACGCTTTCAAAGGTGTTTATGAGAAAGCAAAAGCAGCAGGAATCACAATGGTAGAATCTTTTAAGGAGGTAGCTGTACAAGCTGATGAAGCCATCATTTCAATGGTTCGTGACTACGCGCAAAATGTAGATATCATTTTCGGTGAGGATGGTCTATTATCTGCTAACCCTAAAAATAAAACAATCATTGTCATGAGTACTCTTGATCCTGAGACAATGAACGAATTAAGTAGAAAAGTTGAAGAAGAAAGTGATTTAACCTTAATTAGTGCAGCGGTAAGTGGTGGCGCTTCAGGTGCTCAAGCTGGAACTCTATCGATTATGACTGCAGGTTCTGAAGATATCGTGAAATCATGCCAACCATACTTTGAAGCCATGGGATCCAATATATTTTACTATGGAAGTGAACCAGGAAATAGCCAAGTGGCAAAACTAGTAAATAATATGATTCTAGGTATTAATATAAATGCCATGGCTGAAGGACTTAAATTAGCCAAACACTATAATCTTCCTGAAGAGGAGATTATAAAATTACTACAGGTGAGTACTGGGGATAGCTGGGTAGTTCGAAATTGGAGTGATGTTTCCAAGTGGACGGCTGATACTGCCCTAGCCGTACTACTCAAAGACCTAATCGCTGCTTACAACCAAGGAATTAAACATAACATATCCCTACCATTCAACGCTCTAGCCTCCACACAGCTATTTAACTCCATGGGCAAAGAAAAACCAAAAGCCAAATAGAATAAATTACTTAACCATCATAGGAAAGTGTCTTGTTAAACAAAATGCTTTCCTTTTTCGAAATTGATTGTATATCAATACTCATACGATTCTCCTTATATTTTTAAAGTTATATTATCAATTTCCTCCCAGTGATTTGGGCAAATAGAATATCATCTCTGGTAGTAGTATGAATATATTGGAATAATTCTACCTGGATTGTATTAGTGTTTGCCAGAAAAGGCTCCTGTATAAGGGCTGCTTTCAGCCTTAATCCCAGAGTTCCTGTGGGTTGATCAGGCCAGATTATGAATCCCATGCCACTACTTCTAGATAAAGGTTTTGCATCCAAAAGTTTTCTCTCAAAGTCTAACCTTATCTGAGTAATTTCCTCAGAGGTCAGTTGCTCCAGGAAGTTGGGATTAGAAAAGATCTTATCCGCTTCTTCCCACATATCCAACAAATACACTCTGTTAATCTGTACCCAGTGTTCAACACCGGTAGCTACATCCCGAAACATTAATTTATCGGGATAGTCCTCTCCAACAACCAAAGTAATAGGTTTTTCAACTTGATGTACTTCATGGCATGGTCCCATTACAAAACGCAGCTCTGGATTCTTGTTGGAGAGCTGACACCATCCTCTTTAACACTCTTACCTACTACCGTTATCTCTTGAATGCCGGACAAAATTCCGCGTAAATATCCAATATTCATAGAATTACTCATTTCCTACGCAGGATTGCAGTTATGAAATAGTGTTTACTGTTCTGCTTTTTTCCAGCAATATAGCAGTCGTCTATATGCCGGATTCTGTCAATATCATAATCAGCGAGCAAATCTATAATGTCATCAAGTGTTACATAAAAATGCGGAATACCTTAGATAAATAATCCAAAATATTGGTATTAATTGGGAGTGAAAGCATTTTGTCAAAAATCTTAAAATACTACTTAACCTTCACTCACACCTTGCATACATCAATCAACTAAACCCTTGGATTTCGCCTTATTGGTGGGATAATTGAGCTTTATGTGAATGATTACCGTATCAGCTATTTATATAGAATATTATTAATGGTGTCAGCACTTACACTGGTATTAATCAGTGGTCGGAGCTTATTGAAAGCTTTTGCCGGTTCACCAACAAGCATATAAGCAACGAATAATCCCTTATAGAATACAAGTTTGGAATAGGCAAATTGATCTTTGTCAATCCTTTGATCTATTTCATAAGCAGCTTCAGGAGTATCAGATTGGATAACACCTGTATCACCTGAACAAACCACCCTTGTTCCCATAGTATTTAGTACATAAGGAATATCAGTTGTTTCGTAGACGGCATTTCCTCCCGCGGCATTAGTTCCTGCAACCTGTCCCTGTCTACTGGCGGCTGTCCACAATCCAAACCATTTGCCGTTGACGCTGGCAACATCACCCGCTGCATATATATCCTGAATGCTAGTTTCCATCTTTTCATTAACATTTAAAAAGCGGTCCATACTCAAACCACTATTCTGGAATAAAGCGGTGTTAGGTGCAACACCTACCGATACAATGACAACATCGGCTTCAATCAAGGTGTCATCAGCCATACGCACTTGTGCAACATGGCCATTATTATCACCTTCAAACCCTACTACAGATTTCCCGCAGAACACCGATATGCCCAGGCTCTGCACCTTTCTTGTGAATATTTGTGAGCCATCTTCATCCAGTTGTTTGGGCAAAAGTCTTGGCATGCCTTCTATCAATGATACGTCAATACCCATTTCACAGATCTTGTGTGCAGCCTCCAGCCCAAGTAACCCACCGCCAATAACAGCTGCTTTTTTTGCATTCTGAAGGCTCCTATTGATATCGACGATATCCTCACAGGTCCATATGGTATGGACACCCGAAAGTTCCCTGCCCTTAAAAGGAGGCATGATTGGTGTACTTCCGGTAGCTAGTATCAGACTATCATAGCCATACTCTTTGCCATTTATGCTGATCTTCCTGGCTTTGGGTTCTATTGCTGTAACTTTTGAGGAAATCTCAACTCGAATCCTGTTTTTCTCAAACCATTCCTCTTTGTTGATTTCAAGGGTATCAACATCCAGACTCTTGCCTATGTAATCACATAATCGGAGCCTGTAATAGGGTAACCGGTTTTCCTCGCCAAACATAATAATATCAGCCTCTGGGTCCTGGTTTCTGGCTGCCTTTGCTGCCGAAAGCCCTGCAACTCCGCTTCCCACAATCAGAATTTGTCTTGTACTGCTTGAATAATTGTTAACCATAGCTAAGTCCTCCATAAAAAATATTATAATCTCTTGTACCAGTTTATAATCTTGAGTGTTGAACAAGGCATTGCCAAAATCGAATAATTTAGCAACCATTGTCAATATTGTTGCCCGCTTGTATATATCCCTCTGCCGCATAATTGACCGCTTGATTCACAATAGGGTACTTAAATCATTTATGATAAGTAATTCTAGGTCTATTGAAAATAATAGTAAGCTTTTGTCCAAAATTAAGGGGTCAGTCCCTTTTTAAATCGTCGAGATTCTCATGCAACTCTACTCACATCATATTCTGTAATATATCCTTCAACAAACTTCTAAATATTCCTTCAATAAAATAGGTAAAGGACTGTTAGTTGATTCTCATCAACTAACAGTCCTTTTTATGTGGTGGAGGCGAGGGGAGTTGAACCCCTGTCCGGAGATATATCAGTGAAAGCATCTCCGAGCGCAGTCAGTGTTTTGACATTCCCTCCACTGGACTCCCACTGACAGGATTCCAGCTTCAGTAGCTTCATAAAGTCCGGCCTAACTCAAAGCTTTGTTAGGCTAGTTCCCCGCTAAATCGTCGCCTCTTCCTATAGTGCGGGTACTACAGGAGAGACGTAGCTGCTTTAAGCAGCAGCTAAAGCGTAATTATCGTTGTTTGCGTTTATTTTTAATTCCAGGTTGTTGATGCGGCCCCGGAGTCCGCAGCTCGCTTCTCTCACCTCTATCATCCCCGTCGAAACCAGTACGCCCCCATATTAACTATATCTTTTGGCTTTCCCTAAAGGCCTTAGCCATAGCCCTCTCAGCATCTCGTCTTGCGATATCTCTGCGTTTATCATATACTTTCTTACCACGAGCCACAGCTAGTTCTATTTTTACTAACCCTCTTTTTAAATATACCTTAAGAGGGATTAGGGTAAATCCCTTTTGCTGTACATAGCCAATAAGTTTATTTATTTCCCTTTTATGAAGCAATAGCTTGCGACTACGCAATGGATCTTTGTTGGCTATATTGCCCTTTTCATAAGGGCTTATATGCATGTTGTTTAAAAAAACCTCGCCGTTTCTTATATCGGCATAACTATCCTTTAGGGTTACCTTGCCCAAACGAATAGACTTAACTTCAGTTCCTGAAAGCACTATTCCAGCTTCTAGAGTTTCATCTATAAAATAATCGTGCCGTGCTTTTCGGTTTTGAGCAATAACCTTGATGCTATCGCTAGCCAATATCTCACCTACTTCGATAAAATAACCCTATCTGCTGTAACCAACAAATAGGGACAATATCATTATAGTTGCATTATAATATTAACATACCCAATGTGCCCTGTCAAGGATGGGCATGTACCTAATTTATGGTTCAACTAGTACAAAATCTATATTTCTCATAACCATATCAACCTTGGCTACTTTAACTCTGACAGAATCTCCTAATCTAAGTATTCTTCTTGTTCTTTCGCCTATTAGACAATAGTGCTTTTCATTATAAACATAATAATCGTCTTCTATAGCACTAATTCGTACCAAACCTTCTACAGTATTGGGAAGTTGAACATATATTCCGTAATTTGTTACACCGGAAATTATACCATCAAATTCCTGGCCTAATTTATCCAGCATAAATTCAACCTTTTTAAGGTCATCAGTTTCTCGCTCTGCTTCATCAGCTACTCTCTCTCGTTTTGAACAATGCTCCGCCATACTAGGCAGCATTTCCTCTAACTCCTTTATCCTCTTCTTATTTAACTTACCATGTATAGATTCTTTAATAATGCGGTGAATCATTAAGTCAGGATACCGCCTGATAGGAGCAGTAAAATGGCAATAGTTCTTGGTAGCCAGCCCAAAGTGTCCTAGATTTTCATGGCTGTATCTTGCTTTTTGCAAAGATCTAAGCATAACAGCACTGATAATCCCCTCTTCTGGTTTACCCTTTACGTTTTCTAATAACTCTTGCAGCACTTTGGGATGAACCCCTTCTCCTATACCTTTTAAATAATAACCAAAATTATGGATAAATTCATTAAAGTCTAGCATTTTTTCTATATCTGGATCTTCATGAACCCTATACATAAAGGGAAGTTCCTGCCAATACATATATTCAGCTATAGTCTCATTGCATACTAGCATAAATTCTTCTATCATTCTGTTGGATATTCCACGCTCAACTGGCTTTATGTCAATGGGCTTTCCATTTTCATCTAATATTATTTGGGTTTCAACCAAGTTAAAATCTATACTTCCCCTTTCTACTCTTCGGGCATTGAGGATTTCACATAGCTCCTTAGCCATTTCCAATTCTTCGATAAAATCTTCATATTCAGCCATGAGCTCTGGATCTTTTTCTTCTAATATTTTGGTTACTTCTTCGTATATCATTCTTTTACGACTTCTAATAACAGTTTCATCTATAGTGAAATCTACCACTTTACCTTGTCTGTTAATCTCCATAATTACAGACATGGCTAGACGGTCTTCATCTGGATTTAGGCTGCAAATACCATTTGACAGCTCTCTTGGCAGCATAGGAACTACACGATCTACTAAGTAAACACTGGTTCCTCTAACAAATGCCTCCTTATCTATGGGACTGTCAGCAAAAACATAGTGATTTACATCGGCTATATGAACTCCCAATTTAAAGTTGCCATTATCCATTTTTTCAATGGATATTGCATCATCCAAATCCTTTGCATCTGCACCATCTATTGTAAAAGCCTTTAAATGCCTTAAATCTTTTCTTTTGGCTATTTCATCTTGAGATACACTTTGAGGTATCTTTTTTGCCACAGCCAAAACTTCCTGTGGAAACTCCTCAGGAAGATTAAACTGGCGAATAATAGATAATATATCGGTGCCAGCCTCATCCTTATGCCCTAGTATTTCTATAATCCGACC
Organism: Clostridiales bacterium; assembly: GCA_012522165.1. GTDB lineage: Bacteria > Bacillota > Clostridia > Caldicoprobacterales > UBA3941 > JAAYGY01. The sequence continues at coordinate 16,882 of JAAYKZ010000022.1, read as the reverse complement.
TTCTGGGTTTCTCCTTAAATCAGGCCACCTTAATATTTCTACTACTACCTTATGGCCTGTTTCAGCACCTTGCATATTGTCTTTGGAAACAAAGATGTCGTTGCTGATTCTAGAATCATCGGGTATTACAAATCCAAAATTCCTATCTTTTTCGAATGTACCCACTACAGTCTTATTGGCTCTAGACAGTACCTTATAAACTTCACCTTCCCTAGAGCGGGCAGAGCTATGTCCATTTTTTAGAATTCGAATCATAACTCTATCATTATGCATTGCAGTATTTAGGTTTTCTGCAGGGATAAATACATCCTCTTCATTTTCATCATCAGGTATAAAGAAGGCAAACCCTTTTTGTTGATTACCCTGCAAACGTCCCACTAGAAAACCTAAAGTCTCAGGCAGAGCATACTTCTTTTTTCTGGTCATCACCAGCTTGCCATCTTCAACCATATCATCTAGTATATCAAGAAAAATATATCTATCTTGCTCCGATATTTCTAGAATTTCCATTAACTTATCGGGAAACAAAGGTGGTGTATTTTTTTCTCTCAATATCTCTAGTATCTTCTCTTTTATATCCAATACTTATCCTCCTATTCTTTAGTATCCTTAATTTAGCCTATTATGCTAATTCAACAGTTGTGATTCTTAATAGCTATTGAAATGTAAATGACTTACCCTTATTTGCCTAAGAAAACTGTTTTTAGTTTTCTTCAAATCAGTGATGAAGTAAGCGTTCAATAGCCATTAAGAATCCATTAATCTATTATGTATTATAACCATTATTATAACCAGCTAAGAGATTTTTCTTTAGTTTTTTTATAAATAAAAAACGACCTTTCAGGGTCGTTCTTTGAATCTAATCTAAAATTGCTAACAATATTGATAAAATAATAAAACCAGCAGCTGAAATAGTAGTAAGTCTTTGAAGCCTTCCTTCAAAGCTTCTGGACCTGTTTTTCCCAAAGAAAGTTTCCGTGCTTCCACCCAAGGATGCTGATAGGCCAGCAGATTTTCCTGACTGGAGGAGTACTACAATAATCAAAAATAGCTCAAATATAACGAGAAAAATGGTAGCTATTAACTCTAGTGTACCCATTCTCATATCCCTCCCTCTATGGACAACATAAGGTTACAATGAAATAATTGTATCATAGGGCTATGTTAAAATCAAGAAAATAATACAAAAGGAGAGAGTTACCCTCTCCTTTTGTACTATAGTACTTTTAAATTATTTATTTTTTAGGTTGAACCATGCATCAAGTCCCAGATATTGAGCTAGATCTCCCAGCTCCTCTTCGATTCTGAGCAATTGATTGTATTTTGCAACACGGTCAGTTCTGGATGGAGCTCCAGTCTTAATTTGACCTGCATTTACAGCAACTACTAGGTCAGCTATTGTTGTATCTTCAGTTTCACCGGAGCGGTGGGATACAACTGCAGTATATCCTGCGCGATTTGCCATTTCAATAGCATCCAAGGTTTCAGTTAAGGTACCAATCTGGTTAACCTTGATAAGGATTGAGTTTGCGACTCCCATATCAATTCCCTTGGATAATCTCTCAGTATTGGTTACAAATAGGTCGTCTCCAACTAGTTGGATCTTATCTCCTAGTTTTTCAGTTAACAGCTTCCAGCCTTCCCAATCCTCTTCGGCTACGCCGTCTTCCAAGGAGATGATGGGGTATTTATTAGCTAGATCTACATAATAGTCAACTAATTCTTCAACAGTTCTAACTACTCCTTCGCCAGGGAAATGATATTTTCCGTCTTCTTCGTTGTATAGCTCAGTTGCAGCAGCGTCAATAGCGATTCTAATATCATCTCCGGGCTTGTATCCAGCTTTTTCTACAGCTTCTAGGATAACTTCGATAGCCTCTTCGTTGGTCTTTAGGTCAGGAGCAAATCCACCCTCGTCACCAACAGCGGTGCTATAACCTTTTTCATTTAGAACTGCTTTTAAGCTATGGAAAACTTCAGCGCACATTCTTAGTGCTTCTTTAAAGCTCTTAGCTCCTACTGGCATAATCATAAATTCCTGAATGTCAACGGTGTTATCAGCATGTTCACCACCGTTTAAAATGTTCATCATGGGTACTGGCAGTACTTTTGCATTTACCCCACCGATATACTGATATAGAGGCATACCTAATGCATTAGCAGCTGCTTTGGCTACTGCAAGGGAAACTCCTAGAATAGCGTTTGCGCCTAGTTTACCCTTATTGGGAGTTCCATCTAGTTCAATCATAAGTTTATCAATACCTACTTGGTCTAGAGCGCTCATGCCTATAATCTCAGGAGCAATTATTTCATTAACATTGTCTACTGCTTTTTGTACGCCTTTGCCTAAATATCTGCTCTTGTCTCCATCTCTTAATTCCACAGCTTCAAAAGCTCCAGTTGAAGCTCCAGATGGAACAGCAGCACGGCCAACAGCACCGCTTTCTAAATATACCTCTACCTCAACGGTAGGATTTCCTCTGGAGTCCATAATCTCTCTAGCTAGTACATCTACTATGATCATATTGTTTTCTCCTTTCGTTTACTAAACTTAAATTTATATCTATTCCTGTCTTATGATCAGGCTTTGGCCTGTCATTTCTACAGGCTTTTCTAACCCCATTAAATCCAGAAGGGTAGGAGCAACGTCAGCTAACCTTCCACCCTCTCTTATAGCGACATTCTTCATACTGTCATCTATAAAGATAAAGGGTACAGGGTTACTGGTATGGGCCGTGTGTGGCTCCCCGGTAGCGTGATCTATCATTTTTTCTGCGTTACCGTGATCTGCTGTTACAATTACGCTACCTCCTACTTTGCGAATGGCTTCTACCACTCTTCCGATACAGGTATCCACAGCTTCTACTGCTTCAATAGCTGCTTCCATTACCCCGGTATGCCCTACCATATCGCAGTTGGCATAGTTTAGAATTATCACATCATACTTTCCAGACTCTATCTGCTTTATAACCTCATCAGTAACTTCAAAAGCACTCATAGAAGGCTTTTTATCATAGGTAGCAACTTTTGGAGATGGAATTAGTATACGGTCCTCACCCTCATTGGGAACTTCCACTCCTCCATTGAAGAAGAAGGTTACATGGGCATATTTTTCAGTTTCAGCTATACGAAGCTGTGTCTTACCATGTCTACTTATATATTCTCCAAAAGTACTAGTTAAATCCTCAGGTAAAAAAGCAATATGAATATTCTCAAAGGTTGCATCATATTGAGTCATGGAAACAAAAGTGACAGGGAAATATCCCTTATCCCTTACAAAACCTTTGAAATCTTCTTCTATAAAGCTTCTGGTTAGCTCTCTTGCTCGATCAGGTCTAAAGTTAAAGAATATAATAGAATCATTCTCTGCAATGGTTGCTACTGGTTTACCATCTTCCAATACAACCGTGGGCTTAACAAATTCATCGGTTACTTTTTCATTATAGGACTGATCCATAGCTTCTGTTGCGCTTTGGGCAAATACCCCCTGCCCTAATACCAGAGCATCATAGGCCAGCTTAACTCGGTCCCAGCGGTTATCCCTATCCATAGCATAATAGCGGCCCATTACGGTAGCTATCTTTCCGAAATTAAGCTGACGCAGTTTTTCTTCTAGAGCTATGATATAGTCCTTACCGCTAGCTGGGGGTACATCCCTTCCATCCATAAAGCAGTGAATATAAACCTGATCCAAGCCTTCTTGTTTGGCTAATTCTACCAAGGCATATAAATGCTCTAAGTGGCTGTGTACACCACCATCTGATACAAGCCCCATAAGTTGTAACTTGGAATTATTGGCTTTAACATTGTCTATGGCCTTTAGCAGTGCTTGGTTCTTAGAGAATACTCCATCTTTAATAGCTTTGCTTACACGGGTATAGTCTTGATACACTATTCTACCAGCACCTAAATTTAGATGTCCTACCTCAGAATTGCCCATCTGCCCTTCTGGAAGTCCAACATCTAATCCGCTAGCATGTATGATTCCATGAGGGTATTCTTTCCAGTATCTATCAAAGTTAGGAGTGCGTGCTTGATACACTGCATTTCCTTCTTTTGCTTCACTTAATCCAAATCCATCCATAATAATTAGGGCAGTTAACTTTTTGGCCATAAGTTCCTCCTTAAAATATGCATAACACATAAAATTTATTTATTAAAGTGTACAACTTTTGAAAAATCTTCGGCTTTTAGGCTTGCTCCGCCTATTAAGCCGCCATCAATATCAGGCATTGCCATCAGCTCTGATGCATTGCCAGCGTTCATACTACCACCATATTGTATTCTAATCTTTTCTGCTACATCTTTTCCAAACATATCAGCAATTATACCACGAATAAATGAAATAACTTCATTGGCTTGCTCACTGGTGGCAGTTTTTCCTGTTCCTATAGCCCATACTGGCTCATAGGCAATAACTGTCCTTTCTGCATTTTCCTTGCTAAGCCCAGCTAATGCTGCTCTAGTCTGCTTCTCTACTATCTTTTCAGTAACACCCTGCTCCCTCTCTTCCAGGGTCTCTCCAACACATACAATTGGTGTCAGATCATGAGCAAAAGCTGCGTGGACTTTTTTGTTGACAGTTTCATCGGTCTCTGCAAAGTACTGCCTTCTCTCAGAGTGGCCAATTATAACATACTTGACTCCAAGCTCTTTGAGCATGGCAGGTGCTATTTCTCCTGTAAATGCACCTTTTTCTTCAAAGTGCATATTCTGAGCACCCAGAGCAATATTTGAACCCTCCAAGGCGTGAGCTACGGCAGGTAAGCAAACAAAGGGAGGGCATACTACCACTTCAGCCTCCGCATCTTTTACCAAAGGTTTTAACTCATTTACCAGCTCTACTGCCTCAGATGGTGTCTTGTTCATCTTCCAATTTCCTGCAATAATTGGTTTTCTCATTTTAACTCTCCTTACATCTTAATTATACCGCTCGGAATATCCGGGCGGTATAGTTAATGATTTTATAATATTATTTATCATTAAGGGCAGCTACTCCTGGAAGCACCTTTCCTTCTAAGAACTCCAATGAAGCTCCGCCACCAGTAGAAATATGGGTCATCTTATCAGCAAAGCCCATCTGCTCTACCGCTGCAGCAGAGTCACCGCCACCTATGATGGTGGTTCCTTGGCACTCGCTCATGTATTGGGCAATAGCCTTAGTTCCTTCAGCAAAAGCAGGCATCTCAAAGACACCCATGGGCCCATTCCATACTACAGTTTTTGCATTTTTTATCTCTTTACCATAAAGTTCTCTGGTTTCAGGTCCGATATCCAAGCCTTGCCATCCAGCAGGTATCTCATCACTGGGCACAACTTTATGCTCTGCATCGGCCTTAAATTCCTTAGCTACCACATTGTCTACAGGTAACAGGAATTTAACTCCTTTTGCCTTTGCCTTCTCTTCTAGGGATTTTGCCAGCTCTACTTTATCAGCTTCTAGCAAAGAATCTCCTATCTCATAGCCTCTAGCTTTAAAGAAGGTATAGGCCATTCCTCCACCAATTATTAGGGTATCTACTTTATCGATTAAGTTCTCTATAACACCTATCTTATCTGAAACCTTGGCACCGCCAAGTATAGCAACAAAAGGTCTTTCTGGGTTGCTTAAAGCTTTACCCATAACATTTAGTTCTTTTTTGATTAAGTATCCTGCTACTGCAGGCAGATAATGAGCAACTCCCTCTGTAGAGGCATGAGCTCTATGTGCGGTACCAAAGGCATCGTTTACATAAACTTCACCAAAGCTTGCTAATGCCTTTGCGAACTCAGGATCATTGTCTGTCTCTTCCTTATGGAAACGTACGTTTTCCAATAAAACTACATCTCCATCCTTCATTTCAGCTACAGCCTTTTTAGCACTTTCCCCAATTACGTCCTCAGCCATGGTTACCTCTTGTCCAAGAAGCTCCGATAACCTTTGGGCAACTGGCTTTAAGCTAAACTCTGGTTTAAATTGGCCTTTGGGTCTTCCTAGATGGGACATTAAAACTACCTTGGCTTGCTGGTCCAAAAGGTACTTAATGGTAGGAAGAGCAGCCCTGATTCTTGTATCATCAGTAATGTTTCTATCGGCATCAAGGGGTACGTTAAAGTCTACACGTACTAAAACTTTTTTATTCTTTAGGTTTATATCTTCAATAGTCTTTTTATTCACCAGAATCACTCCTTCTGATTTTAGAGGATAAAAAATCAGAATATTAGAGTCTGGGTTCAAAGCTAAGCCTTTAGCTTGTCTTGATACCCAGCCTCTAATACCTAATTTCTATCTATAAGCTATATTTTATAATCCTTTTTCAGCAATATAATTTACTAGGTCAACGATTCTGTTTGAATATCCCCACTCATTGTCATACCAGGAAACGATTTTTGCCATGTTGTCTCCAATAACCATGGTGGATGGGGCATCAATGATAGAGGATCTTGGATCTTTCTTAAAGTCAACGGATACTAAAGGTCTTTCCTCATATCCTAGTACACCCTTCATTGGGCCTTCAGCAGCTTCCTTCAAAGCAGCGTTGATTTCCTCAGCAGTAGCAGGTTTAGCCAGTTCTACTACTAGGTCAACTACTGATACAGTAGGTGTGGGAACTCTCATTGCGAATCCATTTAGCTTACCCTTTAGTTCAGGTAGTACTAGAGCAACAGCCTTAGCAGCACCAGTGGTGGTTGGTATAATGGACTCAGCAGCTGCCCTTGCTCTTCTTAAATCTGAATGAGGTAAATCAAGGATTCTCTGGTCGTTGGTATAGGAGTGAACGGTGGTCATTAAACCTTTATTTATTCCAAACTTGTCGTTTATAACCTTTGCAAAAGGTGCAAGACAGTTAGTGGTGCAGGAAGCATTTGAAATAATGTGATGATTTGCAGGATCATACTTATCTTCGTTTACTCCCATTACAATGGTAATATCTTCATTTTTTGCGGGAGCAGAAATGATAACTTTCTTTGCACCAGCTTCGATATGTTTGCCAGCAGTTTCTTTGGATCTAAAGATACCTGTACTCTCAATTACAATTTCTACACCTAGTTCTTTCCATGGTAAGTTGGCAGGATCTCTTTCAGCAAAAATCTTAACTTCTTTGCCATTTACTACTAGAGCATCATCTTTTACTTCTACAGTTCCTTCAAATTTTCCAAATAGAGAGTCAAATTCCAATAGATGTGCTAATGTTTTTGCAGCAGTTAAATCATTAATAGCTACAATTTCCATTTTATCGGCGTATTTTTCTACTGCAACTTTGAAAGCATTCCTTCCAATTCTTCCAAAACCATTAATTGCAACTTTTACAGCCATTGTAAATTCCTCCTTAATTGTTTATTTGCTGACCATCAGCATAATAGTTAATATATAAACAAAGGCCTAACTTTTGATTATGTAATTTAATAAAATAAAAGCCTTTGTTATAATCATTTTTTGCCTTTATCATAGTATAATACTTGATAAATAATACTATGAATTTTGTGGTCATACTACCATCATTTATTGTATATTAAATCACATAGTATTTCAAGATAAATTCGCAACTATATTGGAAAATTTAGCTGTCTCAAAGCCTCATACACTATTATGGCTACAGAATTAGACAAATTTAGAGATCTAGCCTGGCTGCGCATAGGAATTCTTATGCAACGATCTTGATATTTTTTTAACAAGCTTTCAGGCAATCCCGCAGTTTCCTTTCCGAAAAAAAGGAAACTATTCTCAGTATATTTCACATCAGTATACAATATCTTTGCCTTTGTAGTAGAAAAATAAAAATCACCTTCCGGATATTTTTTAAAAAAATCATCCAGGGATTCATGGTAGTGAATATCTAGTAGATGGCAATAATCTAAACCTGCTCTTTTTAGATGCTTATCATCTACTGAAAACCCCAAAGGTTTGACCAGGTGCAAAATGGAACCTGTAACTGCACAAGTACGGGCTATATTCCCTGTATTTTGTGGGATTTCTGGTTCTACTAATACAATGTTTAGAGGCATAGGTTTTCAGACCTTTCTATGTTTCTTATTTAATTATTATATATTTGCTAAGAAATATTATTATTTATTTATAAAAAAAGTCAAGGCCTAAAAACCTACTTCTTTCAATAATTCTTTCAAAGTGTTGGCGGAATGTTGAAAAGCTTTAATCTCTTGGTCACTTAAAGGCAGCTCTAGCACTTTGGCAATTCCGTTTTCATTAACTATGGTGGGCAGGCTTACACATACATCTCTCACTCCATAATAGCCCTCCATTAAGGAGGATACTGATAGGACGGAATTCTCATCCCTTAATATTGCCTCTACTATTCTTCTAACTGCTAGACCAATAGCATAGTAAGTGGCCCCTTTGCCTTCTATAATTTTATATGCCGCATTTTTTACATCATTAAAGACTGTCTCTCTGCATTCATGGGCACGCCCTCGAACGCATTGTAGGCAAAAATTCTCAGTTGGCAAACTTGCTAGATTGGTTATACTCCATGCAGGCACTTCCGTATCACCATGCTCTCCTATTATATAAGCATGAACATTACCAGGTGCCACATTGCAATGCTGTCTTATTAGGTACTTAAATCTGGCACTATCCAATACAGTACCAGAACCTATAACCTGATTTGGTGGTAAACCTGATATTTTGAGGGTAGCATAGGTTAAGATATCAACTGGATTAGTGACTACTAAAATAATGCATTTATCATTTTTCTCCACTACCTTTGGCACTATATCTTTAAATACATCTATATTTCTTTTAAGCAGGTCTATCCTAGTTTCTCCTGGCTTTTGTCCTACCCCTGCTGAAATAATTACTATATTAGAATCCTTGCAATCCTCATAGGTACCGGCGTAAACCTTAACTGGAGGAACAAATACTACCCCATGATTGAGATCCATTACTTCACCAGCCAACCTTTTCTCATTTAAGTCCACCATGGCAATTTCTGATGTAGTTCCCCCCATCATCAATGCATAAGCAATAGTAGCACCTACGTATCCCGCTCCTATGATGGTCACCTTATCAAAGACCAAATTTTTTCTCATGCTCCCATCCCTCCTTTGATTTATTTTCTCAAAATCTATAAAATAAATACGACTTAACTAAGCCTAGTTTATTTTGATTATTAATACCCTCACAAATAATTGTTAAACAAAAAACGGACCTAATTGAATAAGATCAGTTCAATTAGATCCGTTTTGCTTATTTAACCTATTTTTTAGCCAACCGTTATTAGTATTTTGGCATAATGGCTATTGATAAGAAAGAATCAATAGCCATTATTAATTAATATCTATTCTTCTGCCTCTTCTATTCCCTTCATTGTCCTTAGGTAGAATAATTCTAAGCAATCCATCCGCATATTCTGCTTTTACTTCATCGTTCTTAATTCCTGATACCCAGAAGGCTCTGGATACCTGACCTACCCTTCTCTCACGTCTAATGTAATTATCTCTTTCCTCGTTAACTTCTTCATTTTTGCAAGCTGAAATAGTTAATCTGTCATCTACTAGGTCGATTTGGATGTCTTCCTTACTATAGCCCGGTAGTTCAGCTTCTACTATATACTCATTCTGATTTTCCTTTATGTCTGCACGAAAGCTTCCAGTCATGCCTACAGGTAGCATGCTGTTGTTAAAAAAGTCATCCCATATATCCCTTCTAAAAAAATCTCTGAATAAATCTACTGGGGTAAATCCATTTCTTCTCCTGAAAGGAATCAAATCTCTCATAATAACACTCCTCTCTGATATATTTCTAAAAATATTATTTCCACTGATGTTGATTATATTATAAACTTAAGGTCAAAGAAAGTCAAAGTAAGTTATTAATAAATTTTAAAGGATAGGCCTTATTTTGACCTATCCTATGAATATAGCTGCTAATTTCTAGCTATTTCTAAATTTTTCTTTTATAATCATCCTCATCTATATCTATCTTTATGGTGCCAACAGGCCTAATGTTTAATACTGTCACAGCTCCCTCTCCCAGTATCGGCTCTATTTTGTGGATATATTCCCCGACCTTATCTGTAGGCAAGAACACCTGTATAGTACCAGCAAATCCTCCTCCGTGAACCCTGCAGGCACCTTTTCCTATACTATCAATAAAATCTTCAGTTAAGGCTAAAGCTAGTGTAATACCCTGTTCCAAAGGATTATGAGTTGTATAACAATTTTGTAGCCACTTCCAAGAGCTATTGCCTGATTCCTTTACCAAGGTCAAAAATTCCTGAAAATTACCTTCTTCAAGGGCCTTTACTTGCTTAGTTACTCTTTCATTTTCATTTAAGAAATGAAGAGCTCTTAATACTGCCCTATCATTTGCTTTTTCCTTGATTATAGGAATATTTTTTATAACTTGCTCTTTGGTTAATTCTCTACATACCTGAGCACCTAAAACCCGAGCTACAGCCTTCATTTCATCAGGAATAGATGCATAATCTGCAGTAAGATCTGAATGACTACCTCCTGTATCTACAACCAGCAAGCTATAATTTTGACTTTCAAAATCAAAGTCAATCTTTTTTACTATGGGTTTTTTGGGATCCTTAAAATCAATGGCAACAAAGCCACCTACAGCACATGCCATTTGATCCATCAAACCCGAAGGCTTGCCAAAATATACATTCTCTGCATATTGACCAATCATAGCCAGCTGTTGTACATCGATCTTACCATCATTGTAAAGATAGTTTAATATGGTTCCTAATAATACTTCAACACAAGCTGAAGAGCTAAGACCAGACCCACCTAAGACATCACTGGAAATGTAGGCATTAAATCCACCTATTTTGTAACCTAACTCTTTAAATCTAGATGCAATTCCTCTAATAAGGGCTAGGGTGGTCTCTTTTTCTCGTTCTTTAATCTCCAGATCATTGGTATCAACTACAAAGGCCCTCTTATATCCCTTTGAATAAACAGTAATAACAGAGTCATCTGTTTTAGCTGCTGCTGCCACCGCGTCTAGGTTAACTCCCGCTGCCAGCACTCGTCCATGGTTGTGGTCCGTATGATTGCCCCCTACTTCTGTGCGTCCTGGCGTACTAAAAAAATTAATTTTATTTGTATTTTGAGGAAATAACTCTTTAAATTTTTCTAATACCTTCCTATATCGATTCTTTTGATGCTCAATTGTTTTCTCATCATGTCCATATAGCTTTGATAATAATTTATCCATTTTTTCCTCCTTCAAAGTTTATTAATCTATTTTGTTAATTGAATAACTATTAATACAATTACGTAATAGCAATTATGAATCGGAATATAACTATTGAAGCAGAACAATATGTATTTATTATTATACCGCTGAATACCTGTCAATACAATCGAACCTAGAAAAGTCTTACTCCAGTAACCAGCCCCAATTCACTATGTTTGGTTGAATAAGAAGTTATTAGTATATATAATTAAATGAGGTTTAGGGTATTTTGTGATATTTTGTAGAAAATATAGATAAGATTTTGAAAGGATGAATTAATCTATGACCTATAGTAAAAAAGAAATAGCTAAATTAATTGAACAGCTATTAGCCTATGGGCTTAAAAATGAAATGATCCGCCATGAGGATATATTTTTTTTGCGAAACCAATTACTGGATTTACTAAATATACCCGAACCCTGGGATGGATCCCCTGATTCCTTCAAAGATCATATACCCGATACTGCAACTCCTATCTTAGAAAAAATGCTAGATTATGCAGCCCAGGAGGGTATAATACCTGAGAACACCCTGGTCTATAGGGACCTGTTAGATACAAAAATTATGGGCATTATCACTCCTCTGCCATCACAAGTAATTGACAGGTTTAATAGAATAAAAGAAACACGTGGCATAAAGCAGGCTACAGATGATTTTTATGGTCTGTGTCAAAAATCTGACTATATTAGAGTAAATAGAATTGCAAAAAATCAAATATGGTCTTATGAAAGCAATTACGGAACCCTTACCATAACCATTAACCTGACCAAGCCTGAAAAAGATCCCAGAGAAATCGCTGCTTTAAAAAATGCGCCTCAAGTGGGCTATCCCCAATGTGTTCTTTGCCCTGAAAATGTGGGTTATACCGGCCGGGTCAATCATCCTGCTCGCCAAAACCATCGTACTATACCTGTTAAACTAGCTGGAGAGCAGTGGTATTTCCAATACTCTCCCTATGTTTACTATAATGAACACTGCATTGTGCTTAAAGAGGATCATGTTCCTATGAAGATTAGCCGCAAAACCTTCCAAAGGCTTTTTGACTTCATAGATCAGTTCCCTCACTACTTTATCGGTTCTAATGCAGATTTGCCCATTGTGGGAGGCTCTATCCTTAACCATGACCATTTTCAAGGAGGCAGTTATACCTTCCCCATGGAGGTGTCTCCTATAGAATATTCCTTAACCTGCAAGGACTATCCTCAAGTTAAGGCAGGAGTGCTTAACTGGCCTATGTCCACTCTACGCTTGACTTGTGAAGATTCCCAAATCCTCGTAGAACTAGCTGATAAGATACTCCATTTATGGAGAAACTACTCTGATCCTGAAGTGGATATACTATCTCAATCCAAGGATGAAAATGGACAGATTGTTCCTCATAATACTATAACCCCAATAGCCCGAAAGAATGATGAAGGGCTTTATGAGCTGGATCTGGTATTTAGGAATAATAGAACCAGTTCTGAGTTTCCTCTTGGTATTTTCCATCCTCATCCAGAACTCCATCATATCAAAAAGGAAAATATCGGTCTAATTGAGGTTATGGGCCTCTTTATACTTCCCGGTCGACTGCAAAAGGAGTTGGCCCAGATAAAGGATATCCTAACAGGCAAAGTTCCTTTGGATGTAGAAAAGCTTTCAAGTGAAGATCATCCTTTGTATCAGCATAGTTTATGGATACAAGAGTTAGTTAATAAGTACGGAAACAAAAATAGTGATGAGCAGGCTCAGATTATAATCCAAAATGCAGTAGGAGAGAAATGTGAACAGGTGCTTAAAGACGCAGGTGTCTTTAAAACCCATCAGCAAGGCAGACAGGCCTTTAACAAATTCTTGACTGCTGCAGGATTTACTATATAAATATAAGTAAAATTAAGCCCCGCTATATGCGGGGTTTTTGCTTTTTTGACTGCTAGTCAGCATTCAACCAAAGGTATTTCTTTATAAGAATCCATTGCGCTAATAAATAATTGAACCAAGGCAAAAGGCTGAAGGAGATTATTTAAACATTTTAAAGAACCAACTTCTTCTTATCTCCACCGCCTTTTTGGGACATAACTCTTGACAGCAGTAGCAGCGTATACACTTTTTAAGGTCTACTACAGGCTTTTTATTTATCATCTCAATAGCCTGAGGAGGACAATAACGTTGGCAATCCCTACAGCCAATACATTTATCATGATTAAAGTAAGGCTTTGGACCTAAGTGATGGTTAAGCAATGATGCCAGTTTACTGTTACTACCAAATACTCTGTGGAGAAAACTGATTTCCCCTGTTACTGGTAGCTTGAAATCATCAATACGCAGCTCATCAAAGGAATCACCCAATAGCTTTATATCATCTAAACTATAACTGCACAGGCCTCTTTCAACAGCTCGCTGAATGGTAGGTACCCTTTCAGGTTCAATTCCTACCAGGGATGCACAAACAACATCCAATGCATGAGGGCTGCTACTGGCTAATATTGCTCCTATCTTCCTAGGCACTCCAGCGGAAGGGCCATCCCCCTCCATTCCCACAACTCCATCCATGATAGAAAGTACCGGCTTTGCATATTCGCATATGTCCACCAAAGCATCAGAAAAATCCTCTATCTTATTCATTCTAAGATGATATTCTGCCTTTGTCATTCCTGGTATAACACCAAATAAATTTTTTACTGCTCCCGTATATAAAGTCATGCCATGGGTTTTAAGCTTTGCTACAGTTATAACTGCATCTACCTCTTGTAACAGCTCCATAACAGTTAGCTTTTTTACAATCTTTCCTTCAGGAAAACTAACCTCCATAGAGTTGGTATTAAAGTTTAGCTCAACACCTGTACGCTGTGCTACATCTGTCATACCAGTAGCAGAATATATTCCCCTTAGCAATCTGGGGGTAAAAAGTCCCCCTGGGCTGTCTCCTATTATAGGTATAGCGCCTATGGCCTTAAGTTTATTAACCAAGGCTTCCACCACTGCAGGATGAGTAGTTGTACACTCTTCTGGTTTTTTCTTCATAAGCAGGTTACACTTTACCAGAATCTTCATCCCTGGTTTGATATAGTTTTCTAGACCGCCATTTAGTTTAAGACTATTTTCTAGAGCATATTCTACTTGATCTAATTCATAACTATTGCACTTTATAAGCGATACCTTATCCATTGCCCACTACCCCTTAACCTTTTCTATATCATATCTGTAATGCTATCTAAGAATTCCTTTGCTTCCCTGTAATTAGGATTTATTTTTAGAGCTTCTTCCATATATTTCTTAGCATCTGCTATATTTCCACAGTTATATGCCGCTATTCCAGCTCTAAACCATACCTCTTCAGCATTTTTTATGGTTTTAGTGACATAAACATAATCCTCTAAAGCCTTTTCATAGTCTTTTAAAGCCTCATAGATCTGTCCCCTATAGTAATAATAATTGGCTTCCTTGGGATAATAATCAATTAAAGTATTAATGGATTCAAGGGCCTCATTCATTTGCCCTTGTTTTAATTTGGTATTGATATCTTCTATATAAATGGCCTCAATAATTTTTTGGGCTTCAGGATCCTTTCTATCCCTATTGGATAGATTTTCAATATAGGACTTAGCTGAATCTATATCACCTTTTTTAGCAGCACTATAGGCTTGACTAAGATATATATCTTTGCTATATTTTGCCTTGCCTAATGGCAATCCTAATGCAAAAACAAGTATAATAAGTAGCCATATAAGCATCTTCTTACCATATTGTCTGTTTCTTTGCTTATACAAACCTAGGCCATTGGCCACTATAAATCCTCCAAGCAGTCCACCTATATGACCCCAGTTATCTATTCCCGGCTGAATAAAACCATACACGAGATTTATAAATATAATCATCAACAACCCTGGTCCAAACACCCTCTGGAATAGACCTCTTTCTTCCCTTCGAAAATAAAGCAGGGATCCCATAAGACCAAAAATAGCACCTGATGCTCCTGCTGAAGGATTAGCGCTAAAAAGATAGCTAAAAAGACTACCCATTAGCCCTGAAACTATATATAGTATAATAAATTTTATCTTACCAAAGAGCTTTTCCACTATAGGTCCATATATAAATAGAGCATAGGAGTTGAAAAATAAATGCAGTATTCCTATATGCAAAAACATGGCAGTAAATAAACGCCAATACTGTCCCTGAGCCACGAATTCATTAACTTTAGCACCAAAAAATAACAACTGCACATTCTGATTCCAGCCCATTATTAGTCCAGTAAAGTTCATCAATAACCAGACAACTATATTAATACCTAATATGATATAAGTTATATAAGGCCCACTATCGTCAATGTGAAAAAAAGACCTCTTGGGCTTGGTGTATACATCATCGGCATACTTTTCCTCTATTATTTCAAATTCGCCTTCAATAATCTCAGGATCTCTCCTCCATTCACCATGCATTTTATTTCTCTACCCTTTCATAAAAACAAAATTTACCATATACCTCAGTCAAATAATCCAGCAATAGCCTTCATATCTTGCCTAGAGAAGCCCTTATTCTCTAATTTCTCTATAATATCCTTTTGTCTGTTTGGTATATATGATTTTAGCAAAGTGCACTCTCCATGGATAGAATAATAGCCTAAACTGGCAGGGATCATTATAGAGTCTCCTCTTTCAAAGGATTGAAGGCCTCCATTGTATTCTATGCTGCCTTCACCCTCTAGGATAGTCAAAATAAAAAATTTCTCTCCATTGGCTATATCTTGGATACTACCTCTAATCTCAACCTTTTCAACAGCAAAGTAAGGACAGGCTACTAGATAAGTTATTTTCCCGCCATCTTCCATTATTTCTATACCTTTAACTTTCTCATTGGAGTATCTGCCATCAAAATCAATAACATCTAGGACCTTTTCCACGTGTAATTGCCTAGGATTTCCATTATCATCTACCCTATTCCAGTCAAATACCCGATAAGTAGTATCGGAATTCTGTTGGATTTCACATATCACTATTCCAGAACCTATAGCATGTACCATGCCAGCAGGTATATATAATACATCTCCTTTTTTTACATTAACAGAACATAGGTAGGGTTCTACATTGCCTTCAACAATAGCCTTTCTAAAATCTTGGGGTGTAGTTCCTGGCTTTATTCCAAAATAAAGATGTGCTCCCGGCTCTGTATCTACAATATACCACATTTCAGTTTTTCCTAACTCTCCATTTTCATTTAAAGCTGCATACTCATCATTAGGATGGACTTGTACCGACAAAACATCAGAAGCATCAAGCATCTTAATAAGCAAAGGAAATTTTTCTATATCCTTATCATCTAGATCATTTCCCAACAAACATCTGCCAAACTTATCAATAAGCTCATCTAAGCTTTTACCTTTATATTTACCATTAGAGATTATACTAGTTCCATTTTTGTGGCAGGCCACATCCCAGCTTTCTCCAATTTTATCTGCTGTCAGCTGTCTATTAAACAGTTTTCCCAATCTCTGCCCGCCCCAAATTCTCTCCTTTAAAATAGGCTCAAATAACAACGGATATAACAAAAGACCACTCCTTAGTATTCATAATTACTAATATTTTCTGTGATTATCATACAATTATATAGGAAAAACACTAAAATTAAAAGGATAAATTTAGCTCCCGCTATAAGCGGGAGCTAAATACAATTTATGCTTAATTAATCTTACTATTCATTTTCTTCGTTTGTATTATCTTG
>JAAYKZ010000161.1 GCA_012522165.1 Clostridiales bacterium | reverse complement strand
GCTTTTATTGGGAAGAATATTGACTCCAGATGAAGTGCTTTCTAGGATTGATAGTGTAACTTTGGATGATGTATACCATTTGTTTAACCAGATATTTGAAAAGGGAAAAGCTACTGTGGCAATAGTTTCTAGAGATGACCTAACTAAACAATTACAAGGAGTATTCTAAAATATCTTGTATATAGTCATATTGTTATTCTAAGAGAGGTATAAAGGCCTCTCTTTTTTTCTGCACTTTATATTAATATATCTCATATTATGGTATTAAATTAAAGGGTGTAGGTGGGGATTGAAGTGATTTTTTCGGTTGTAGGCGGTGATATGCGTCAAGTTCACTTGATGGATATTCTTTTAGATAATGGGCAAGAGGTTAAGGCCATAGGATTTGAAGGTTTAGAAAATAAAAGAATAAAATTATATAACAGTCTAACACCAGACTTTTTTGACTGTGATGTGTTGTTCTTACCTATTCCTTATAAAAATAAGACAGGAAAACTAAATATAAAGCAGGCCAATATGATTATATCGTTAGAAGAAATTGAAGAATGCTTGGAAGCTAACAAACCTTGGGTGGTATTAGGAAAGGCCGATAAAGAATTTGAAGAATTGGCCCGTTCCAAAGGTTTAAATTTTATTGATATAACTCAAGAAGAGTCCTTTGCTATATTAAATGCTATACCTACGGCTGAAGGCGCCATACAAAGAGCCATGGAGATGACTGATATTACCATCCATAGATCAAAGGTATTGGTGATGGGATATGGTAGAATAGGCAAAAGCCTATCTAGGATGTTAAGAGGTATAGGAGCCAAAGTAACAGTAGAAGCCAGAAAAGAAGAGGATTTATCTTGGATATTAGAAAATGGTTATAAACCAGTACATTTAAAGGATTTAGAGACCGTCCTTCCTGATCAGGATATTATATTCAATACAATTCCTCATTTAATCTTGGATAAGGAGAAATTGACTAAGATTAACAAAAGGACAGTTATAATTGATGTTTCTTCTTATCCTGGAGGAGTGGACTTTGATGCAGCTAAAGAATTGGGGATTAAAACTAGCTTAGATCTAGGATTACCAGGTATTGTAGCCCCTAGAACATCTGCTGAAATAATTTATAAGATTATGATGGATTATCTTCAGGAGAGGATGACATAGATAGGGCTATATTGGAGGTGTCAGCATGATTTTAAGAGGTTTAAAGGTTGGCTTTTGTGTATGTGGATCTTTCTGTACATTTGATGCAGTTATCCCTGAAATAAGAAAATTAGTAGCCGTAGGCGCAGAAGTAACACCAATTTTTTCAGATGCAGTATATAATTGGGATTCAAGGTTTTATTCAGCAAAAGAATTTAGATCAATTGTAGAGGGGATTACTGGGAAACAGGTAATAAAGAGCGTAATTGAAGCTGAGCCTATAGGACCGGAGAAATTAATGGATATTGTTATAGTAGCACCCTGCACTGGTAATACCATGGCCAAACTGGCTAACGGTATCACCGATAGTCCTGTTACAATGGCATGTAAAGCTCATTTACGAAATCAAAGACCTGTGGTCCTAGCT
>JAAYKZ010000160.1 GCA_012522165.1 Clostridiales bacterium | reverse complement strand
ATTCAATATAAACCAATGATTATAACAACCATAATCTTTGGATAAAAAAACCCGGCAAAATCACTTTATATATGATATTGCTGGGTTTTATGGTAAAATACTGTTAGCAATTTTATAGCCAATTATTCTGTAGCAAAGTTATCAAAATAACCTTGAACTAATACTACAGGGGTTCCCTTGTCACCGCTTCCACTGACTAAATCACATAAACTTCCCAATAAATCCGTTAGATGTCTAGGTGTTGTGCCCATTGATTCAGCTTTACCTATTAAGTTATTTTCCTTATCTTTTATTTTACTTTTTACCAGTTGTTCCATATCTTCAGGAGTTAGGTTTTCTGACTGACTGTCGGCAATATATTTAAGCTTAATTTCATTTGGTGTACCTTCTAGCCCAGGAGTATAACCAGGAGAAACCACTGGATCAGCTAGCTCCCAAATCCTGCCTTTAGGATCTTTAAAAGCTCCGTCTCCATAAATCATTACTTCAATATTCTTGCCGGTTTTTTCTTTTAATGCTTTCTGTATTTCCATTACAATCTTATGACAGTCCCGAGGAAAAAGTTTTAATGTAGTTTCTGTAGCCATATTAGATCCCAACAGTCCATATTCTTCATTATATCCTTTGCCTGAAATGGGTTTAGTTAAAATATCATCCAAGCATAATACTTTTTCTGCTCCAGCCTTAAGCAAGATATTCTTAGTTCTATACCTATCATGAATATTAGCTACCAAAATCTCCTTTGTATAGTCCAAAATAGCTCTTGGATCCTTTGAAAGATATACTTCAACATTACCGTTAACTCCAAGGCTTTTATATAACTCTACATAGTCAATCCCTGTAAATGGATGAGGAACCTTTTCACCGAACAAGTCCCTATATTGCTTTTCAGTAAGAACACCAGTATAAGAATTAATACCTTTTTCATACATTTTATCTATATCCATTAAGTGATTTCCCAATTCATCTGAAGGATAATCTAGAATAACATACACTTTTTTCCCTGTCAAGGCTATACCTTTAAGTATTAAAGCAAATCTATTTCTGCTCAATATAGGAAATACTACTCCAATATCTCCGTGAAATAATCTGTTTATATCAGCAGCTATATCATCAATAGATATATAATTTCCCTGTGCACGTGCAACCAAAGATTCAGTAATGCCAAGTACATCTCTATCTCTTAAATCATAGTTATCGTTTTTAGCAGACTTAAGAACAGAATCAACTACAATCTGTACTCAATCATCACCTTCTTTAATTATAGGAGTTATTATACCTCTAGCTATAGTACCAACTGTACGCGCCATATATATTCCTCACTCTCTTCAAAGGGTATTGTGAATTTTGATGCATATGCTACAGCTTTTAACATTTGTGATATAAGTTTTACTATTAGCTAAAAGCTGTTCGAATACTTTTATTTATAATATTTTGGACAAATATGCTTTTAAATATAGCTATATTTTCCCACAACAAATTTATTATATCACAACCTATAAAGCCTGTACAGTTAATCCAATCTGTAGATAGTCTCAAGTTGTTGTAGGATAATTAAAGTTAAAGGTATCCCCTATCCTTTTGATACAAACCAGCTATATAGCATACCCGCTCCGTTGTATGCCTTTTAATATAGTTGATATTGGAGTCTTTTTACCCATATTAAAAACAGGTATGTTATTTAGCTTCTCATACGTGGTTTTGCTAAATACTT
>JAAYKZ010000159.1 GCA_012522165.1 Clostridiales bacterium | reverse complement strand
CAGATAATTCTGGTCGTCCAACACCAGTCCCGGTTCAGGGCTCCAACTGTCTCCTGCCTGTTGATAGTATCATCATTGCCATAGGGCAGACTCCTAACCCTCTTTTGACCAGTAATACTGACAATTTGAAAACAGAACCCTGGGGCGGGATCACAGTTGATGAAAACCTGGCAACTTCCATCCCGGGCGTATTTGCCGGAGGGGATATTGTTACTGGAGCAGCAACGGTTATAAAAGCCATGGGGGCAGGCAAAAAGGCAGCCCGCAGTATCATGGAATACCTGGAAAAAAGATAAATAAAAAATAGACCCGTTCCCCTCTTAAGGAGATACGGGTCTATTTTTTATAGGTATATATCCTTAGAAACTGTAGGATATTCCACCTCTGATTACATATCCATCAAGATTTAATTTATCTTCTTTGGGTACATCTTCATCTTTTGGACCTACGGATAAAATACGATAATCTGCCCCGCCAAAGATATTTATATTTTCATTGACAGGGTAATTTATATCTGCACCAAATTTGTATCCAATACCATTAAGTTCCTCTTTACTCCTTTGATTTATTAAATCAGATCCAAATTCATAAGCACGTACTTCTGCAGTCATTTCACCAAAATAGTAACCTATAGCACCATTTATCGCTAAATAATCGGTAAGGTTGATTTTAACCGTTCCCACAACTCCATTTACAGGTATTTGCAATTTATATTTCACGCCTTCATTTACAATTGGTAAATGGTATCCACCTTCTGTTTTTAAGTTAAATCTCTCATAATAGCCGCCAATTTTAAACTTTTCAGTAACTGGAAGCAGTCCGCCTGCATAAAAACCGAAACTACCTTTAAGTTCTTTAGACTTGGTTATATCAATTGGTATATCATCCTCTTCTGCTATCTTTTCAATTGTTTCCAGATTCAGATTAAATTGTTTAATTAGATCATTCATGTCATCAATATCCTCTGAATTGAAAATTGTGTAATAGGCACCACCAATAAACTCAAAGGCATTGACAGTGACAGAGAGAATTAATAAAGCACACAGAACAAGCAAAAGGCTCTTTTTCTTCATAATAATATCTCTCCTCTCTTATTTATTTGAATTTATACTTAACTTCAGAAGATTAAGGATATCCTGTTCCCTTCTCCCCCCTTTATATAATATATTTTCTGAAGTTAAAATCCACAGTCTAGTGCAGAATTAGTTAATTCATTTTTAAAAAACAACTTTATTACATTTGTGATATAATTCTCCATTAATTAATATTTTCCTTCAACAAATAGATATAATTACCAAACAATTTATTGGAAAATGTATTCTCAATTAAATTAGGGCTATCTCATTTGAGATAGCCCCATTAATTCTATTGCTTTATATTTCATTCAATTATATTATAAGGTTGGTTCGATTAAACCATAATCCCCCCGTTTTCTTTTATAAACTACATTTACCCTATTGGTATCTGCATTTGTAAAGACAAAGAAATCATGGCCCAGGAGATCCATCTGCAT
>JAAYKZ010000158.1 GCA_012522165.1 Clostridiales bacterium | reverse complement strand
GTTTTTTGTTTAACTTAATCTGTCCATTGACAGATTTAAGGAAAAAGCATAATATTACTATAGCGACGTTGGAATGAGTTTTGTATTAATACTAAGCAGTATAATTTAAAGAATATAAATTATAAGGATAGGGATTTTATATGATTGTTTTAGGCATTGACCCGGGAATGGCTATCATAGGCTATGGGGTGGTAGAGAAAAAAAACAATATACTAAGACCTATTGATTATGGAGCCATTACCACTCCTCCCACAATGGAGATACCACAGCGATTGGTAACTATATATGATGCTGTCCAAGAGCTGATTGCTCGTTTTCAACCTGATGAAGTTGCCATAGAAGAATTATTTTTTAATAAAAACGTTAAAACTGCTATAACTGTAGGACATGCTAGAGGTGTGTCAGTACTAGCTGCTGCAAAAACTGGATTAAACCTTTATGAATATACTCCCTTACAAGTAAAACAATCGGTAGTTGGGTATGGCAGGGCTGAGAAAAGTCAGATTCAACAGATGGTAAAGGCATTGTTGGGCCTTAAAGAAATCCCTAAACCCGATGATGCAGCAGATGCTTTAGCAGTAGCTATATGTCACATTCACTGTGCAGATATGGGTAGAAAGTATGGAAGCAGATCATTATTTTGCTAGTGATTATGAAAGGAGTATTGGATGTTTGCATATATAAAGGGAAGATTAGAAGAAGTTTATCCTCAAAAAGTAGTGGTGGAGGCAGGAGGAATAGGCTATGAGATTAAAGTTACCCAATCTTTAGTGTCTAAACTTCCAGAAAAGGGGAATATGGTTAAAATATATACATATTTTAATGTTCGTGAAGACGCACAAGAGTTATATGGCTTTTTAAACAGAGAGGAAAAGGCTATTTTTGAAAAGCTAATAACAGTATCGGGTATTGGTCCTAAAGTGGCTATGGGTATTTTATCATCTCTAACCCCTACACAGATAGCATTAGCTATCGTTACTAATGATGTTAAAAGTCTTTGCACAGCACCTGGAGTAGGCAAAAAAACTGCTCAGAGGTTGATACTGGAACTAAAGGAGAAAATTGATCAGGAAGCTTTAGTGGGACAAGTTGGTTCTGAATATAATGATGCCTTAATGGATCATCAAAATGAAGTTGTTGAGGCATTAATTGCCTTGGGATATCAGCCTCAAGAGGCCAAGATGGCATGGGATTCCATAGAGAATAAAAATCAGGATGTTTCAACTTTAATTAAACAATCCCTTAAATTAATGGACAGATCCTAGGACATACTAATAGAAGGGAATGAAATTAAATGCAAGAGGAAGAACGAATTATTACCTCTACCATGATAGAAGGAGATAAAGAAATTGAGTACAGTTTAAGGCCAAGAACTATGGAGGAGTATATTGGCCAAGAAAAGCTAAAGGAAAAGCTCAATATTTTTATAGAGGCCACGAAACAACGAGGTGAAGCTTTAGATCATGTACTGTTATATGGACCTCCAGGCTTGGGCAAAACTACTTTAGCTAATATTATTGCCAATGAACTAGGTGTAGGAATTAGGATTACATCAGGGCCTACTATAGAAAGACCCGGTGATTTGGCTGCTATATTGACTAATTTAGGAGATAGAGATGTTCTTTTTATAGATGAAATTCATCGATTAAACAGAACTGTTGAGGAAATACTATACCCAGCTATGGAGGATTTTGCTTTAGATATCATTATTGGAAAAGGTCCCAGCGCCCGATCTATTAGGTTGGATCTTCCTAAATTTACTTTAATAGTAGCAACCACTCGGGCTGGTATGCTAACTTCCCCTTTGAGGGATCGGTTTGGGATCATAAACAGAATGGATTTATACAACAAGGAAGAACTAAAACAGATCATAACAAGGTCTGCGGGAATATTGGGAGTAGATATTGACGAAGATGGAGCTAATGAGATTGCCAAACGCTCTAGGGGAACTCCTAGAATTGCCAATCGTTTGTTAAAACGGGTTAGGGACTATGCACAGATAAAAGCTGATGGCATTATCACTCTGGAAGTTGCTTGTGAAGCATTGGACTTGTTTGAGGTGGATTCCATTGGATTAGATGAAGTAGATCGCAAGATACTATCCACCATGATAGAAAAATTTAATGGAGGGCCGGTAGGCATTGACACCTTGGCTGCTTCAACAGGTGAAGAAGACGTTACTATTGAAGACGTATATGAGCCTTACCTATTGCAGATTGGCTTTATTGCTAGAACTCCTAGAGGCAGAATAGTACCCCCTCTAGGTTATAAACATATGGGTAAGCCCTACGAAGAGCAGACTACATTAATATAGATATTCAATGATTGCAATACAATATGCACTTATGGTAATTATCTATATAAGTTTATGTTTATATTAGCATAATGTGCTATTGATAAGTTAATCCTTTTGTAATTTTATTCAAATCAGTGATGATATAAACGTTCAATAGCACATTATAATTTATTTTAGAAAATCAAAAATAGAGAAGGAGAAGAGCTTTGAAAGTATCAGACTTTGATTATTATCTTCCTGAAGAGCTGATAGCCCAACATCCAACTCCAGTAAGAGATCAGTCTAGGCTGTTGGTCTATCATAAGAAAAGCAAAAAAATTGAGCATAGAATATTTTCCCATATTAAAGAGTACTTAATGCCAGGAGATTGTCTTGTTATAAATGACACAAAAGTCATACCTGCTAGACTCTATGGAAAGAGGGAAGATACAGGTGGCAAGGTAGAACTGTTATTATTGGAAAAAAAGGATAAAGATCAATGGCAAGCTTTAGTCAAGCCTGGCAAAAGAGTAAAAACTGGGTCAAGACTAGTGTTCGGCAATGGAGTTTTGAAGGGACAAGTTATAGATATTTTGGAGGATGGCTCACGCATCATTGAATTTCATTATGAAGGTATATTTGAGGAGATTTTAGATCATATAGGGGTTATGCCCTTACCTCCTTATATTCATGAAGAATTGGAGGAAAAAGAGAGATATCAGACTGTATATAGTAAATATGCTGGATCATCTGCTGCTCCTACAGCTGGTTTGCATTTTACCAATGAGCTACTAGATGAATTAGAAAAAATGGGAGTTAAAATTGCAAAGATTACACTTCATGTAGGCTTGGGTACATTTAGACCTGTTAAGGTTGAGGATGTAAAAGAACATAAAATGCATTATGAAACTTACTATGTATCCCAAGAAGCAGCAAATACAATAAATCAATGCCGGAAAAAAGGTGGCAGAATAATAGCAGTGGGAACTACTTCTACTCGTACTTTAGAATCCGTTGCCGATGACAAAGGTATAATACACCCAGGATCGGGAAAGACGGATATCTTTATTTATCCAGGTTACACTTTTAGGGGAATAGATGGTCTAGTAACTAATTTTCATTTACCAAAATCCACCTTAATAATGCTGGTAGCGGCTTTTATTGGTAAGGACGAAGTATTAAATGTATACAAAAAAGCCGTGGAAGAAAGATATAGGTTTTTTAGTTTTGGCGATGCAATGTTAATTATATAAGCTAATCTTATGGAGGTGACTTGATATTTTTGAATTTGAATTAATTAAGACATGTTCCAAGACAGGCGCTCGATTGGGGAAACTCCATACTCCCCACGGAACTATAGATACCCCTGTATTTATGCCAGTAGGCACTCAGGCTACTGTAAAAGCTGTTACCCCGAAAATTTTAGAAGAATTGGAAGCTGAGATTATTTTATCCAAT
>JAAYKZ010000157.1 GCA_012522165.1 Clostridiales bacterium | reverse complement strand
CGTGTCGGTGGTTCGATTCCGCCCCGAGGCACCATTTTTATTTGAATTATTTGCGAAAGTGGCGGAATTGGCAGACGCGCTAGATTCAGGTTCTAGTGGGAAATCTCCCATGGGGGTTCGACTCCCCCCTTTCGCACCAAAGGGTTTGCAAAAAATGCAAACCCTTTTGTTTTCCAAAACCTAATCTTAACTAATAATAACTCTAAAAATCTGCTTATATTTTTTTATAAAAAAAAGTTCTAACAGACTTAAGATTATACCTCTGAGGAAATATAATCTGTTCCGTACTTCCCACAAATAGGATGCCATCCTCTTCTAGTGCGTCCCTAAATTTAAAATAAAGCTTGCTCTTTGCCTCTTCAGTAAAATAACTCAAAACGTTTCTACATATGATTAAATGACAATTAGTAGGATAGGGATCCATTAAGAGATTATGCCTTTTAAATATAACTCTTTGTTTTACTCTATCGTCTATTTTATATAGCCCATCCTTTATAGTAAAATATTTTTTTACGTATTCTTTAGGCAGGGACTGGAGACTTTTTTCTATATATAATCCCTCTTTAGCCTTGTCTAAGGCTTCTTTATCAATATCCGATGCTATAACTGTAATATCTTCAAGAGGAAAAAATTCATGCAATAACATTACCATGGAATAAGGTTCTTCACCTGTGGAGCAGGCAGCACTCCATACTTTTAGTTTTCCATACCTATCTATGAGTATAGGAAGTATATCCCTTTTTAGCACTTCCCACTGACTAGGGTTTCTGAAAAACTCAGACACATTGATGGTAATATAATTTACAAAACTCTCCAATAAATCTTGGTCAGCTACTAAAGCACTATAAAATTCATCATATTGGCTATAATTTTTTCTGTTTATTAGAGAATCAATTCTTCTCTTCATCTGCCTTTCTTTGTAGCAGGATAAATCTATATTGGTTAATTTATAAATAGCTTTGGTAAAATCCTCATAAGACCAGCTCATTCATAAAACCCCTTACCCTATTGTATGTTTGTATAGTGTACCATAAAACTGAATAAAAAAAAAGTCGTGATTTGTATCACGACTTCATGTAAAGGGGGTCTCAATGTGTTTGTGAGGTCATTTATATTATTAGTCATATGACTTTTTTTATTCAAATAAATTATAATTTTTTTGATTAGTTAGTTAAAATCCTCTGGGAAAAATTCTCCTAAGGTAACGGTCATTTCCTCTTTCTGGAACAGGTCTTGTTTTTCTTCTTTTTTAGGTGGTTCTGATTTTTCTTCCTCTTCTTTTAATAATTCTCTGATACTTAGACTTATTCTTCTATTTTCTGAGCTTACATCTAATACTTTAGCATTAATCTCCTGGCCAATACTAAGCTCATCTTCCACTTTTTGTATTCTTTTGTTTGCTACTTGTGAAATGTGAACTAATCCATCAACTCCTGGTTCTAACTCAACAAAAGCCCCAAAGGGAGTAATGCGTACAACTTTCCCTTTTACAACTGAACCAACAGGATATTTTGCTTCCACATTATCCCATGGATGAGGTATAGTCTGTTTATATCCCAAGGAAATCCTCTCATTTTCCTTATCCACAGACAATACCACTACTTCAACATTTTCATCCACGCTCAATACTTCGCTAGGATGCTTTACATGACCCCAAGACAGATCAGAGATATGAATAAGTCCATCTACACCACCAATATCTACAAAAGCACGAAAATTAGTTAAACGCTTGACAACTCCTTTAATTCTCTGACCTTCTTCTAATGAATCAAAAAGGTTCTTACGTTTTGCTTCTTCTTCAGCTTCCAATATTACTCTTTGAGAAGCAACTACCCTTCTACGTCTTCTGTCCAATTCTATTATCCTTAGACGTAAAGTTTGTCCTACAAATGTATTAAGGTCCACAACATATCTATTTGAAAGCTGAGACGCAGGTACAAATACACGGATGCCTTTAATATTTGCTATTACTCCACCTTTTACTGCTTCAGTACATACACCTTTCAGTTCTTCACCATTTTTGAATCCAGTCTCTATGGCCTTCCATGCTTGCCTTCTTTCAACACTTTTCCGTGATAGTACAACATTTCCTTCTCCATCGTTTACCTTTAGCACTTCCACCTCTATTTCATCACCAGGCTTAAATACATCATGGGGAGTTTGGCCTTCTTCCAAGTTTATCTCATCTAAAGGCAGTATTCCATCTGATTTGTAACCTACATTGATAATTACCTCTGTTGGGTTTACAGACAATACTGTTCCTTTAACAATCTGACCAGATCTAAGGGAGATTATTGTTTCTTCAATCCCTTCCATGGTAGTTACTTCATCAGTGGCCTCTTTATCTGTTGCTTTATGGGAATCCACTTGCTGCACTTCTTGGGGTTCCAGTTTTTTTTCTTCAGTTGCTTCTGGATCAGCAGCAATCTTCTGCTCTTGATTTATGGCTTCGTTCATCTTTTCTTTGTTGTTTTCATCGAATAAATTCATCTTTTCAATTACCTCCTTGATGATCCAATCAGGCGTAGAAGCGCCGGCGGTGATACCCACTACATCCTTTGGATCAAAAACACTAAAATCAATATCATTTGCTGTTTCTATAGCAAATGTTTTTTCACAATATGATTTACATATATTATATAATTTTTTTGTATTGGAGCTGTTTTTACCGCCAATGACTAACATTACATCAACAGTCTTGGCGATAGATTCCGCCTCTTTTTGACGCTGAGCTGTAGCATAGCATATGGTATTAAATTCTTTTAAATCTTTTACTTTATGCTTTAGCTCTTTTACAAGCTCATCCCATCTACTTCGTGCTGTGGTTGTCTGTGCTACAACACAGGCCTTATCCATTTCAGGCAGCTTCTCTACATCCTCTATATTGTTGACCACATAGGCCTGATTATTGCACCAACCTTTTATTCCTATAACCTCAGGATGATTCTCTTCGCCTATTATAATAATATCATACCCATTATGATGATATTCTTCCACCAATTTATGAATACGTTTTACATAAGGGCAGGTAGCATCGATATATTCAAAACCTTTAGATTCAATTTTATCATAAACTTCCTTTCCCACTCCGTGGGAGCGTATTACTACCTTGCCTTCAGTAACATCTTCAATGGTCTTAGCAACTCTAACCCCCTTTTTATTAAGTTCCTCAACAACTGATGGATTATGAATAATAGGTCCTAAGGTATATAGG
>JAAYKZ010000021.1 GCA_012522165.1 Clostridiales bacterium | reverse complement strand
CTCTACCTAAGTTTGAAGAAGTTTATGGTATAAAAGGCTCAGTAATATCAGCTGTAGATTTAATCAAGGGCATTGGTATATGCGCAGGCTTAAAACCTGTCCATGTAAAAGGAGCCACAGGGAATATTAATACCAACTTTAAAGGCAAGGCTGAAGCTGCTTTAGAGGAGTTAAAATCAGGCCAGGATTTTGTATATATTCACATAGAAGCTCCAGATGAATGTGGGCATCGGCAAGAGATTCATAATAAAGTAAAATCCATAGAGCTAATTGATGAATTGGTGCTTGGAACGCTTTTAGAAGGGTTAGAGATGTATGAGGATTACAGAATAATGATTCTGCCAGACCACCCTACTCCTCTAGCTTTAAGAACACATACATCAGATCCAGTACCATATCTTATTTATGATAGAAATAAAGATATAAATAACATAAAAGATAAGAGCATTAGCTATGATGAATTTTATGCTAAAGAAACAGGAATATTTATAGAGCAAGGCCATGAAATAATGAAGAAGTTTTTACTTGTCTAAAGGCTATATTCTTCCTGGCTCGAAAAACAAAGATATTTGGATATATATGCCGATGTAGGTCATTTTTTCGGGCGTATACTACATATTGTATTTTTTATGGCATTTGCACCTATAAGTAGTGTGTGATAGAATCCTATAAAGGAGGATAATGTTCTAAGGGGGAAGAAAATTGATTACTAAGATTAGAAAGAGGGATGGTCGAGAAGTTCCTTTTAATTTGGAAAAAATCGCCAATGCTATTTTTAAAGCTGCCATGGCATGTGGAGGTAACGATTATAATACAGCCATGGAGCTAGCAAACCAAGTTGCCAGAGTTTTAAACCAAGAAATGGATGGTCAAGTTCCTACAGTAGAGTACATACAAGATGTGGTTGAAAAAGTTTTAATAGAGAATGGACATGCTGCAACTGCAAAAGCTTATATCCTTTATCGCGCTGAAAGAACTAGAGTGCGCGAGATGAACACCCGTCTCATGAAGGTGTTAGAAGACCTCACCTTTAAGGATGCAAAGGATAATGATCTAAAACGGGAAAACGCCAATATCAACGGAGATACTGCCATGGGAACTATGTTAAAATATGGTTCCGAAAGTGCCAAGCAATTTTATGATATGTATGTGCTAAATCCCGAGCATTCTGAAGCCCATAAGTCAGGTGATATACATATTCATGATCTGGATTTTTTAACACTAACTACTACTTGCTGTCAAATTGATATTGAAAAGCTTTTTAAAGGGGGATTTAGTACAGGCCACGGCTATCTTAGAGAACCAAATAGCATCCAAAGCTATTCTGCCCTTGCCTGTATCGCTATACAATCTAACCAAAATGATCAGCACGGCGGTCAAAGCATACCCAACTTTGATTATGGCATGGCACCTGGTGTAATAAAATCCTATAGGAAATTATATACTCAAAATCTTATGAAGTATCTTGAACTATTACTAGACCAAGATTATCAGGAGGATAAAATTTTATCCGTTTTTGATAAAATAGAAAAGGATTATGGCTTAATACCCAGAATGGAAGATGATGATGAATACCTAGATAGGGAAGCACAGCTCTTATATGAAATATTTGGAAATAAAGAGTTTATAGAAAAATCTCAGAGATTTGCAAAGGATAAAGCTCTTAAAGAAATTGATAGAGAAACCTATCAAGCTATGGAGGCTTTGGTTCATAATCTGAATACCATGCATAGTCGTGCAGGAGCACAGATACCCTTTAGCTCCCTAAACTATGGAACCGATACCTCTCCTGAAGGCAGGCTTGTAATTAAAAACCTGCTATTGGCTACAGAGGCTGGGCTTGGAAAT
Organism: Clostridiales bacterium; assembly: GCA_012522165.1. Classification (GTDB taxonomy): domain Bacteria; phylum Bacillota; class Clostridia; order Caldicoprobacterales; family UBA3941; genus JAAYGY01. The sequence continues at coordinate 28,791 of JAAYKZ010000021.1, read as the reverse complement.
GGAGAAACTCCTATATTCCCTATACATATATTCAAGATTAAAGAAGGAATTAACTATAACCCTGGTGATCCCAACTATGACCTGTTCCGCTTAGCTTGTAGGGTTAGCGCAAAAAGGCTTTTCCCCAATTTCTCCTTTTTGGATGCTCCCTTTAACTTAAAATACTATAAACCAGGTAATCCAGAAACTGAAATTGCATATATGGGATGTAGAACAAGGGTTATTGGAAATGTACATGATCCTTCCAAAGAGATTGTAACTGGTAGAGGTAATCTAAGCTTTACCACCATAAATCTTCCCAGATTAGGCTTAAGACACAAGGGGGACATTGATGGTTTCTTTGAGGAGCTGGATGAAAGAATAGCTTTGGTTGTAGAGCAACTACTGGAGCGATTTGAAATTCAAGCTAAGAAAAAGGTAAAAAATTTCCCTTTCCTTATGGGACAGCATATATGGCTGGATTCAGAGAAGCTAGGCTATGAGGATGAAATAAGAGAAGTTATTAAGCACGGTACTATGTCCGTAGGCTTTATTGGTCTAGCTGAATGTCTAAAGGCTCTTATTGGCAAACATCATGGAGAGTCAGAAGAAGCACAAGAATTAGGATTAAAAATTGTAACCCATATGCGTAAGCGGTTAGACGAGGTCAGCCAATCCTTGAAACTAAACTTTACCCTATTGGCTACTCCTGCAGAAGGTACCGCTGGCAGATTTGTTAAGATAGATAGAGAGATTTTTGGCAATATACCAGGTATAACGGATCGGGAATACTACACTAATAGCTTCCATATTCCTGTATATTATAAAATCAATGCTTTTGATAAAATTAGGTTGGAGGCACCCTATCATGAACTAACCAATGCAGGACATATTACCTATATTGAGCTGGACGGAGATCCAACACAAAACCTGGCAGCTTTTGAAAAAATAGTAAGAGCTATGAAAGAAGCAGGAGTGGGATACGGTTCCATAAATCATCCAGTAGATAGAGACCCAGTTTGCGGATATACCGGTATTATTGGCAACACCTGTCCTTCCTGTGGTAGAGAAGAAGGAGATGTAAAGTTCGAAAGAATTCGCAGAATTACGGGCTATCTTGTAGGAACCCTAGACCGCTTTAACAATGCAAAAAGAGCTGAAGTGCGAGATCGTATAAAACATTTTAACATGAGCCCAAATTTATAGGATATATATGGAGGAAGGATATTGAATACTACTATTAGAATAGCCGGAATTGTAGATGAATCTATTGTAGACGGTCCAGGCATTAGGCTGGTGGTTTTTGCCCAGGGCTGTCCACATCGGTGCAAAGGCTGTCATAACCCCCAAACCCACCCCTTTGAAGGAGGGCGTTTGGTGACTCTAGATGATATATTAGATATAGTGAAGAAAAATCCTTTGTTAGACGGCGTTACCTTTAGCGGTGGGGAACCCTTTGCACAGGCAAAAGCCTTTGCTTTACTAGGACAAAGGCTTAAAGATTTGGGTATGAATATTATGACCTACACGGGATATACCTATGAATATCTATTAAAGGAAGGCAGTAGTACAAATGGTTGGAAAGAGTTGCTAGACGTTTCGGATATTCTAGTAGATGGTAAATTTGACATAGAAAAGAAAAATCTATTACTTCCCTTCCGGGGCTCCGAAAACCAGCGTATTATTGACATGAATAAAACTAGAGAGCAGCAAAAAATTGTATTGCTGCCCCTCTAGTTTTTTCTTATCTGTGTTTATTTATATATTCCATCCCATAGCTGTCCTTATTAGCCAAAACCCTATAGGCATCTATTGTGGCCATCATACTATTATCTAAAGGATCTATAATGGCGGCATCCAAACCACTATTTAAAGCCATAGCCAAGAAAGTGCGATTCAGCAGGCTGCGCTTAGGTAATCCAAAGGAAATATTGCTAATACCCAGCATAGTATTAACTCCCAGCTCCGCCTTGACCATTTCTACTGCCTTAAGAGTCTCTATTATACTTTCTTGATTTGTCGCAGCTGATAGTACTAAGGTATCAATAATTATATTTTCTTTGGGGACCCCATATTCCAGGGCAGTATATACTATTTTCTTAGCTATCTCCAGCCTCTCCTGCGCTGTATTGGGCATGCCATTTTCATCCAAGGTAAGCCCCACTACACATGCACCGTATTTTCTTGCGATGGGAAATATAGCTTCCATGGATTTTTTCTCACCATTCACCGAATTTATAATAGGTTTTCCATTATAAATTCGTACTGCTGCTTCTATAACCTCAGGATTTGTGCTATCTATTTGCAAGGGTGTATTTACCATAGCCTGTAATTCAGTAATTAACTTTACCATTGTATCTTTTTGATCTATCTGAGGTAAACCTACATTTATATCCAATATGTGAGCCCCAGCCATTTTTTGTTCTATAGCCTGGGAAATAATCTCATCAAAGTCCTGTTCTACCAAGGCTTTTTCTATGGATTTTTTGCCACTGGGGTTTATCCTCTCTCCTACCACCTTTATATCTTGGCCTATTATTACGGTATTTGAGGATGAAGATACAGCAGTTATTCTCTTTGGTAGAGTTACTGGCGGTTTATGGATTATATCCTGAACTTGATCTCTTAAGGTCTTTATAAATTCAGGAGTTGTGCCACAACATCCGCCTATTATCCTAACACCCTTTTTTATCATCTCTCTGGCATAGGTAGCAAACTCCTCAGGGCTTGTAGTAAAGACCGTTTCTCCATTTTCAAGTCTTGGCAACCCTGCATTGGGTTGAATAATCACAGGTATATGGGCATATCTTACAATTTCCTCTACTATGGGTAATAGCTCCTTAGGACCTAGGGAACAGTTGGCACCTACAGCGTCTATTCCCAAGCCCTCCAATATATTAACGGCTGTTAAAGGATCGGTTCCCATCATGGTCCTGCCGCTTTCCCCATATGTAAGAGTACAGAACACTGGTAGGGATGAATTCTCTTTTACAGCCAATACAGCTGCCTTCATCTCATAGATATCCGTTAAGGTTTCGATTATTACTAAATCAGCTCCAGCCTTTGCTCCAGCCTTGACTTGTCTGGCCACAGTATTGTATACATGGTCAAAGGATAAGGTTCCATTAGGTTCCATAAGCTGACCAATAGGACCAATATCTAATGCAACCCATCTATCTCCTGCTGCTTGACGTGCCAGACTTACTCCCTGCTCAACAATTTCTTCCACAGTATATCCAGTGCCCTGGAGCTTGTAATCATTAGCTCCAAAAGTGTTTGTAGTTATAATATCAGCACCTGCATCCACATAAGCTTTATGTATAGAAGTAATGATTTCCGGATGGATCATGTTATAGACTTCAGGCTGCTGTCCTGCCTTTAGGCCTGCACGCTGTACCATAGTGCCCATAGCACCATCGAAAAAAAGTACTCTCTCCTCCATGGTTTTTCTTATATCCATGTGCATAACCTTCCTTTGCTTCTGTATTTTTATAAGTTATCTTGTTTATTATATCACAACAGCTAATATTTTGGCACTTTCCAATTTTATATTTCAGCCGCAATATTTGGAATATGTTGAAAATGGTAAGTTTTCATTTAGTTGCTTTTTAGATGAAATTTGCTTTTCATATTTTTTTCAATACTTGTTGATTTTTCTCGAAGATTTGATAGAATGAAGTTGACAGGCTAATTTTTTACATAAAATAAGTTTGAGGAGTGATTATATATGCCTTTGGTAACAACCACAGAAATGTTCAAAAAAGCCTATGAAGGTGGGTATGCAATAGGTGCCTTCAACGTGAATAATATGGAAATCGTTCAAGGTATTACAGAAGCCGCTAAAGAAGAGAATGCCCCTCTAATTCTTCAGGTTTCTGCAGGAGCTAGAAAATATGCTAAACACACATATCTAATGAAGCTTGTGGAAGCAGCCATTAAAGAAACTGACCTTCCTATAGCTCTCCATCTAGACCACGGTGACAGCTTTGAAATTTGTAAAGCCTGTATTGATGGTGGATTTACCTCTGTTATGATTGACGGTTCCCATCTTCCATTCGAAGAAAATATCAAACTTACCAAACAAGTAGTTGATTATGCTCATGATCGTGGAGTAGTTGTTGAAGGTGAATTGGGCAGACTTGCAGGGGTTGAAGATGACGTAAATGTTTCAGAAGAAGATGCAGTATATACTAACCCCGATGAAGTAGAAGAATTTGTTGAAAGAACCGGTGTGGATTCCCTAGCCATTGCTATTGGTACCAGTCATGGTGCTTTCAAGTTTAAAGGAGAGCCAAAACTAAGATTTGATATTCTTGAAGAAATTCAAAGAAGACTCCCTGGATTCCCTATTGTTCTGCATGGTGCATCCTCAGTCCCTCAGCAATATGTAGAAATGATAAATAAATATGGCGGAAATATGCCTGGTGCTAAAGGTGTTCCAGAGGATATGCTGCGTAAGGCCGCTTCCATGGCAGTATGTAAGATCAATATAGACTCTGACCTTAGACTGGCCATGACTGCTACAGTTCGTAAATTTATGGCTGAAAATCCAGAGGCTTTCGATCCTAGACAATATCTAGGAGCAGCTAGAGAAGCTATTAAAGAAATTGTACGCCATAAGATTATAAATGTACTAGGATGCAATAACAAAGCATAATTGACCCTATATGGACAAGATATAATAAAGCTGCTAAGAACTACGAACTTAGCAGCTTTGTTTTTGTTAATTTGCCATACTCCAGGTCAAATATCCCCCACTTAAGTTGCGCACCTTATTAAAGCCCTTTTGCAACAGAATCCTTGTAGCAATATAGCTTCTCTGACCTGATCTACAGTATACTACAACTTCTTTATCCTTATAATCTGCTAATCTATCCAGATTTTGCCTAAGCTCATCTACCGGTATATTAATAGATCCCGGGATTGTACCCATGCTATATTCTTCTCTAGTTCTGGTATCCAGAAGTATGGTGTTTTCTTTGTCTAACTCTTGAATCTCATACCACTGTATAATGGGATGATGCCCCATTAAGGTGTTGGAGGCAACGTAGCCTGCCATATTAACTGGATCTTTGGCTGATGAATAGGGGGGTGCATAGGCTAGCTCCAGTTCCTGAAGATCATACACTGTCATCCTGCCTCTGATAGCAGTAGCTAAAACGTCAATTCTTTTGTCTACTCCTTTGTATCCCACTATCTGTGCACCCAAGAGTTGACCATCATCTGGGCTAAATAGCACCTTTATAGCCATTAAGGTAGCACCTGGATAGTAAGTCGCATGGGAAGGAGAGTGAACATGGACACACTGATAGGGAATATTAAACTTTTTCAAAGTTTTTTCATTGTTCCCTGTAACAGCTGCTGTAATATCAAAAAGTTTTACTATGGAAGTTCCTTGAGTTGCCTTGTAGGTATCCTCAATACCCCAAATATGATTTGCTGCAATTCTACCTTGCTTGTTGGCTGGACCAGCCAAAGGTATTAATGCTGGGCTTCCATTGATAAAGTCTACAATCTCCACAGCATCTCCAACAGCATATATATGGGGATTAGATGTCTGTAAGTGTTTATTAACCTTTATTCCCCCAGTATCACCTATCTCCAATCCTGCTTTCTGAGCCAGGGTAGTTTCCGGCCTAACACCTATGGCTAAAATCACTAGATCTGTTTCTAGTTTTGCACCGCTCTGTAGCTCAACAAGAGTCTTCCCACCCTTTTGGCAAAAGGCCTTAACTCCATCCTTTAATACAAGCTCAATATCCTTGGTCTTAAGATATTTATGTATAATGGCAGCCATCTCATAATCTAATGGAGCCATTACCTGATCTGCCATCTCTACTATGGTTACTTTTAAGCCACGATGACAAAGATTTTCCGCCATCTCCAGGCCTATAAAGCCACCTCCTACCACGACAGCATCCTTGCAATCATTATTGACTATATAATCCTCTATATCAAAGGTATCCCTTACATTGCGCAAGGTATAAATATTTTTTCCCTCAATTCCTGGTATAGGAGGCCTTACAGGTTCAGCTCCTGGAGATAGGATAAGTTTATCATAGCTTTCAAAGTAGCTCTCACCAGTAACCCTGTTTTTTACCTTTACCTGTTTTCTTTCTGCATCTATATCTAAAACTTCACTCATTACACGAATATCAATATTAAATCGCTGCCTCATCCCTTCTGGGGTCTGAACTAATAAGTCCTCTTTATCCTTGATTACTCCTCCAATGTAGTATGGAAGCCCGCAATTGGCGTAGGATATATGCTCCCCTCGCTCAAATAGGATTATCTTCATATCCTCATCCAATCTGCGAAGGCGAGCTGCGGCACTAGCACCCCCTGCTACTCCTCCTACTATAACCACTTTTCTGGGTTTCATATTTTTATCTCCCCTTTTTATGAAATTAAATCTATGAAACCGCTTCAAATCCCTTAACAAACTAATAAAAATCCTCATAAGTTCCCTTATAAGTGCTTCTAATCTCCTCATTGTCTCTATTGATCATATAATTGGTGATAAGATAGGTCTCTATACCAAGTTTTTCTGCTACCAAATCCTCCTGTACATCATTGCCTACCATATAGCATTCATCTGGTTTTTTCCCAATTGCATCTAGAACTTCCTGATAAAACTCTATATGGGGTTTACAATAACAGTTTTTCTGGTAACAGGTTATATAGGAAAAGTCCTCAACATTAAGTCCTGCCCATTCAATCCGTTTATGTATAGCTTTTATGGGAAAGATGGGATTAGTGGCTACTACTAAGTTATAACCTTTGGATTTGAGTATCTCTATAGCGTCTTTTATCAATGATACCTCTTCTACACATTCCCTTACCCTATCAAACTTTTCATCATAAAATAGGTCAAACTTTTCCTTGTATGCCCCTAAGTCGTCAGTTTTTAATAATTTTGCAAAATGCTCCATAAACTTTTCTTCATTAGGCCGCGGTTCCAAATTTTTAACCATGGCCTCGGTGGAGGCCAAAATATATTTGGCCAACACCTTACCATCTATCATATCATGAAAATGCTTACCCATCTCACTGAAATAAATTTTCATAAAATCTTCTATCTCGAAAGGAAGCAAAGTTCCATCCAAGTCAAATAAAAAAGTACCTCTCATTTAAATCTCCCCTGCTAGCTTTGTATCCTTTGTTCAACTGCCTTTATTAATTTTTCCATTTTGTTTTTGGCATCTTCTACACTCTGTCCTATGACTGAGAAATATAGCTTTACCTTGGGCTCTGTTCCAGAAGGTCGAATGGCAAACCAAGATTCATCTTCCAGGGTATAACGTAAAACATCGGATACTGGCAATTCTATAGGAGATATGCTATTGTCCATTAGGTTATAGCTCTTGCTTTCTTTGTAATCTTCTATGACTACAACCTTAACGCCAGCCAGTTCTTTAGGAGGGGTTTGGCGAAGTCCCTCCATCAATTGGGCAATTTGCTCCATGCCCTCTTTTCCTTCTGCCTCAACAGACTTTAACTCTTCATGGAAATAGCCGTATTTCTCCCATAGTTCTTGTAATCCCTCATATAAGCTCATATCCTTAGACTTATAATAAGCCGCCATCTCGCAAATTAGCATGGATGAGGATACCCCGTCCTTATCACGCACAAAGTCCCCGGCCAAATATCCGTAGCTTTCTTCATAGCCAAATAGGTAGGTGTTGCTCTTGGTTTTCTCAAATTCACCCATTTTTTCCCCTATAAACTTAAATCCTGTCAGGGTATCCATAACATCTACGCCATAGGATTTGGCTATCTTTTCTCCCATTTTACTAGTTACAATGGTCTTTATTACAACACCATCTTCAGGTAAGCCATTCTTTTTCTTTAAGGTGCCTAAAACATAATCCGTCAATAAAGCTCCTACCTGATTACCGGTAAGTACAACATATTCCCCTTCTGCATTTTTTACCACTACACCTACCCTGTCACAGTCAGGATCAGTGCCTAAAATTATATCGGTATTATTGCCCTCTTTCCTAGCCATCTCTATGGCCAGCTCAAATACAGCCCGTTCTTCGGGGTTAGGATATTCTACCGTACTAAAATCCGGGTCAGGAAGTTCTTGCTCAGGCACCACTTTTACATTTTTAAAGCCTACCTTATCCAATACCCGACGCACCAGTTTGTTACCTGAGCCATGTAGGGGAGTATATATGATATTTACCCTATTTCCCATGTCTTTTACCAGCTCAGGATTAAGGGATAGGCCAACTACTCTGGCTACATATTTTGCTAAGACTTCTTCTCCAATGATATTTAGCAAGCCTTTTTCTAAAGCCTGCTTTCTAGGCATATCCTTTATTTCTCCGAAATCTTTTATAGCGTTAATCTCAGTTATTATCTCATTGGCCCTTTCTAGCCCGATTTGAGCCCCATCTTCCCAATAAACTTTATATCCATTGTATTGGGGAGGATTATGGCTAGCAGTTATTACAACACCTGCTATGGCGCCTAGTTCCCTTACAGTAAAGGATAGTACGGCAACGGGTTGAAGCTCGCTGTATAAAAAGGCTTTAATGCCATTTCCATTTAAAATCAGCGCCACTCTCTCAGCAAACTCCGATGACATTCTCCTGGAGTCATAGGCAATAACTACGCCTCTGTCCATGGCCTCTTTGCCATGCTTTTTAATATAGTTAGCTAGGCCTTGAGTAGCCTTCCCTACAGTATATATATTCATCCTATTGGATCCTGCACCAATTACTCCTCTAAGCCCTCCTGTACCAAATTCTAAATCCTTATAAAACCGATCTTCTATTTCCTTTTCATCATCAGCTATTAATTTTAATTCTTCTTTTGTTTTATGGTCAATTATTGGACTATTAAGCCATTGCTCATACTTTTTTCTGTACTCCATACGCATTCACCTTATTCTTTAGATTTTGCCTTCTTCCCCTGTTTTAAATAGGTCAGTTTCAATCAAGTTTTGTATATATTCTTTAAAGTCTTCCCTTAACTCTGGATTGCGAAGGGTAAATTCCATAGTGGCTTCAAGGTATCCTAATTTGTTTCCTACATCATATCTTTTACCTTGGAAATTAAAAGCATACATAGCTTCTTCCTTTGCCAAGGATCTTAAAGCATCAGTTAATTGGATTTCCCCTCCTGCCCCAGGCTTTGTATTCTCTAAATGTTCAAAAATTCTAGGAGTAATTATGTATCTGCCTAATATAGCCATATTGGAGGGAGCTTCTTCTATCTTTGGCTTTTCTACTAGATCCTTAACCTTGTACACATCATTTTCAATTAGCTTTCCGTCCACTATACCATATTTATTCACTTGACTTTGGTCAACAAATTGGCACCCTAGTATAGTGGTTTTATACTCCTCGTATACATCAATAAGCTGTTTTAAGCATGGAACTTTAGAATGGACTATATCGTCACCCAACAATACTGCAAAAGGTTCATTTCCAATAAAGGAATGAGCGCAGTATATGGCATGCCCTAATCCCTTGGGCTCTTTCTGCCTGATATAATGAATATCCACCATATTGGATATATCTTCAACCAATTTTAATAAATCTTCCCTTTTGCTCTTCTTTAGAGAGTATTCTAACTCCAAGGATCGATCAAAATGATCTTCAATGGATCTCTTATTACGGCCTGTAACTATAATTATACTTTCAATACCCGAAGCAATAGCTTCTTCTATAATATATTGAATAGTGGGCTTGTCCACTATAGGCAGCATTTCCTTGGGCTGCGCTTTGGTAGCCGGTAAAAACCGTGTGCCTAGACCTGCAGCAGGAATAATAGCTTTACGTACTTTCAATTGAAACACCCCATTCACATTTTTTAAATAATTATATCAGAGATTACCTCTAAACAACTTTAATAATTATATCATATATTTCCTTTAAACGACGGAAATTTCATGGTAAAATAATAAGGATGGTAAAAAAAGCAAAGGAGTAACAATATGATAGAGATTAAAAGTCTTTCAAAGAGCTATAATAAAGGCCGTGTTAAGGCTGTGGATGATTTAAACCTTCATGTTAAACCAGGTGAAATATTTGGCTTTTTAGGCCCAAATGGCGCTGGTAAAACCACAACCATAAAAATGATGGTTGGCCTATTAACTCCTGATAATGGCTCCATTAGTATTGCAGGAATTGATATGATGAAAAATCCCCTAGAGGCTAAACGAAACATAGGATATGTGCCTGATAATCCAGACGTTTACGATCGATTAACTGGTATGGAATATTTAAACTTTATGGCAGACGTCTATAAAGTACCAGCCAAGGAGCGAAAGGAAAGAATAAGCTATCTATTGGAGATGTTTAACTTAACTGATGCAGTAGGTGACCTAATCAAAAGTTACTCCCATGGAATGAAACAAAAGATAGTGCTAACGGGGGCTTTGCTCCACAATCCTGCTGTCTGGATTTTGGATGAACCCATGGTAGGCCTGGATCCAAAGTCATCCCATCTTTTGAAAGAATTTATGAGAAAACACTGTGATCAAGGCAATACAGTTTTTTTCTCTACCCACGTCTTAGAAGTAGCTGAAAAGCTGTGTGATCGGATAGGCATTATTAACAAAGGCAAGCTCATAGCCATAGGTACTTTGGATGAGCTAAGGCATGGAGAACAGGCTGATTCACTGGAAAATATTTTCTTGGAGTTGACTGAAATATGAAAACCTTTATGTCCCTATTAAAAACCAACCTAAATGTGTACTTTGGTATCTCCGCCCTAAAATACCGATTTACTAAAGAAAAAAAACGCCTATGGGAGCCTATCCTTGTGCTATTTGCTGTTGTCATAGGTGGCGGTAGTTTACTGGTGCTATACAGCTTTTTACTCCTAGGTGTTTTTATGGGAGGCCAGGGTATAGGTCATCCTGAAATAGTGCTTACCTTTGCCTTTATGGCAACTCAACTGCTTATATTAATCTTTGGCATATTCTATATAATGTCAGTCTTTTATTTTTCCAATGATATGAATATACTAATTCCCCTGCCTTTAAGACCTGCAGAGGTGCTTGGGGTTAAGTTTATAATAATACTAATAGGTGAATATCTTATAGCTCTTCCCATGTTACTTCCTGCCTTTATTATATACGGTTTAGGCACCTGGTCAAATATATTCTATTGGCTAAAAGGCCTTATATTGGTGCTAATGGCACCTATACTGCCTTTGGTTATTGCAGCTATATTCGTTATACTGCTTATGCGGTTTATCAATATCCGTAAAAGTAAAGATTTGATGGTGGTGCTAGGTAGTCTTCTTGGTCTTTTTCTAGGCATAGGCGTAAACTTTTTAACACAGAGTATACCTCAAGGCAATGAAAAAGAGTTTATCACCAGCCTAATAGAAAGCAACACTGGACTTATAGAAGCCATTGGAAATAAATTTCCTCCCAGCATCTGGGCTACTTTAGGCCTTACCAGCCCTGGTTGGCAAGGATTGGGGTATTTCCTTCTATTTATTGGTTTATCCTTGCTACTACTTGCCGTGCTTTTATGGCTGGGCAATGCCTTCTTCTATAAGGGATATCTTTCTGGTCAAGAGGTGCAGCGTAAGGCTAAAGCTATATCAGCTGGGGATATGGAAAAAAGAGCACTAAAGACTGCTTCTCCTGTTGTGGCTTTGTTTAAAAGAGAATGGAAACTATTTATACGAACACCCATATATTTCATGAATGGTATCGCAGGAATGATCATGGTTCCCTTTTTAATGTTAATGCCTTTAGCGACTCAGACAGAAAAAATGTCAGAAGTGGTAAGCCTGGCAAAAGATCCTAAATATGCTCCTATAGCTGCCCTTGTTTCCTTAGGGATTATGCTCTTTGCTTCTAGCATGAATTTAATTTCATCCACCTCTATATCTAGAGAAGGACGGACCTTTTGGATATCCAAGTTGATACCTGTATCTCCTAAAGATCAGGTTTTAGCAAAGCTCATTCACAGCAGCTGTCTATCTCTGATAGCACTAATTTTAATAGCCCTGCCCTTATATTTCCTATTAGACATGCTTTTATATAGGCTGATTATAATAATCTTTATAGGGTTGTTGGCAAATATACTTATAAATATTCTGGGGCTGATTATAGATCTACTACGCCCCAAATTAGAATGGAATGACCCACAGGAAGCCATAAAGCAAAACTTGAATGCTTTCTTGGCCATGCTTGCTGTTATGTTTATAATGTTTATACTAGGTGGAATCGCTGTTTTATTGGCTTTAAAAGGAATCTCCGAATTGTGGATATATGGAATTTTAGCCTTGATTATTGTGCTGCTATCAGTGCCCAGTATCTATGGATTGTTCGCCTTGGCTCATAGAAAGTATAACAGTTTAGAAATTTAGGAGGTACCAAATATATCTTCTAATATCTTGTCTAAGGCCTTTTGTGATAAGCCCTTTTTCTCTTTATTACACACACTACAGTTTCCGCATTTTTCAAACTGGGCTTTTTCATTGAAGTATTCTAATATAAAGCGCCTTAGACATTTCTTCCCCTTACTATATTCCTCCATGGCATCTAGCCTGTCAAGTTCTATCTCTTTATGCCAATCTATTTCCTGCTGGGTAAGTTCAAATTCCCTATCATATATTGAGTACACTATGCCCTCTTCTACTTTGACATAATCGTATTCGAATAGTTTTCTAAGGGCACTTTGAAGGACATGTTTATCTATTGTCCTACTCTTAATTAGAAGCTGTTGAGGAATTCCCTTGTCTCCCTTAGCCTTTATACGCTTATATAGGCTTTCCACTAAGGCAACAGAGGGATAATTCCCATCTATCATAAATCGATTAAGGTCGTAGTCCTTCTTTGAATGCAATAGTATGCAGCTAGATCTTTTACCATCCCTGCCTGCCCGCCCAGCCTCTTGGTAGTAATGCTCCATGCTTTTTGGCATGTGCCAATGGATTATATACCTAACATCGCTTTTATTTATGCCCATACCAAAGGCATTAGTAGCTACCATAACCTTTATTTCATCATTTAAAAAAGCCTCTTGGGTATTATTGCGTGAAACGCTATCCAATCCAGCATGGTACATGCCTGCTGCTATCCCCCTATTTTTTAAAAAGTACCAAAGTTCTTCTACACTTGCGCGGGTTGCAGTGTATATGATGCCTGAGCTATTCCTATGCTTTCGAATATATTTTAATGTAAATACCTTTTTATCTACACTCTCTTCTACTTTAAAATGCAAGTTTGGCCTATCAAAACTCTCAACAAAAACATTGCAGTTTTCTTCAATGCCCAGTAACATCATAATATCCTCTTGAACTCGCTTAGTAGCTGTTGCTGTAAAGGCAGCCAGGATTGGATTTCCCATATGCTCTATTAGTTCCCTTATCTTTAGATAGGCAGGTCGAAAATTATGACCCCATTGGGATATGCAATGAGCCTCGTCAACAGCCACAAAAGGTACGTGAACCTCTTTTATGGCTGTCAGAAACTCCTGAGAATAGAACCGCTCTGGGGCTATATAAACAATTTTATATTGCCCTCTTTTCATTTTGCGAATTATCTCTGTTATCTGTCTATCTGGCAGCACACTACTTATGTATGCAGCATTGATATTGCGCTGTATAAGCTCATCTACCTGATCTTTCATTAACGAGATAAGAGGAGAAATCACTATAGTAGTTCCAGGAAAAATAAGAGCAGGCAGCTGATAACAAAGGGATTTTCCACCACCAGTAGGAAATATTGCTAGTGTATTATTACCCTCCAAAATACTTTGAATCACTTCCTGTTGGGATAGAAGAAAATCATCGTAACCAAAATATTTTTTTAAATATCTGTTCATTTGTACTGTATAATCCATAACATTCCCTCTCTTATCTTACCTCTAGTCTATCCATATTCTAGTGCAAAATCAAGGGGATTTAGTAAATTTATGTAGATATATAGCGCCATTGGACAGACAAAAAAATTTACCCGTTTTATGTTTCATAAATAGAGAAAAATGGTATATAATAAGATGAGTCTAAAAAACAATATTAAATGGAGGAAGATAGATATGAAGAGTCTAAAAGGAACAAAAACTGCTCAAAACCTATTAAAAGCCTTTGCAGGAGAGTCTCAAGCACGCAATAGGTATTTCATGTATGCTAGCGTTGCTGGCAAGGAAGGATACAAGCAAATTGAGGAGATTTTCCTTGAGACTGCTGACAATGAAAGAATCCATGCTAACCGATTCTTTAAGTTCCTCGTAGAAGGTCTTGAAGGTGAACTTCCCACTTCCCTAGAGATTACCGCTGATTATCCTATCGCTCTAGGTAATACCTACGAAAATCTAAAAGCTGCTGCAGCTGGTGAGCACGAAGAATGGTCAGATCTATACCCTGCTTTTGCTGAAGTTGCAAAAGAAGAAGGCTTCCCTGAAATAGCTAACGCCTTTACTATGATTGCTAAAGCAGAGGTAAACCATGAGGTAAGATTCAACAAGCTTGCCGAAAATGTTCAAAATGGTAAAGTATTCCAAAAAGATGAAGAAGTACAGTGGATCTGCAGAAAATGCGGATATATACATAAAGGACCAAAAGCTCCCGAAGTTTGCCCCACCTGCCTACACAAACAGCCACACTTCCAGCTTTTCAAAGAAACCTATTAATTTACAAAAAGTCCTCCCTAAGTGGAGGACTTTTTGTATTAGAAGATTATACTTCAACAATAACACCACATGCCAAACGTTTACCGCTGTTGCCTGAAGGCTGAGTCCTGTAGTCATCAGGATTTTGATGAATTATTACGGATTTTCCTACAACATCCCTAGGTCTAAATTTATTGGTGTAAAAGCACATATGGGCATATCCGTTGTTTGAAAATAGAACTGGAAAATCCCCTGCATGATTACCGTGAGGCTGATTGGTAGGATTCCAGTGTCCGCCTGCATTTTGAAAAGGGTCCTGAACATCTCCTATCTGGCAGGTTCCATATTCATGGATATGAAATCCCAATGGTCCTATGGGGTTACTGCCATTCTCACCAGGTCTATAAGAAGGAAGCCCGGTCACCTCTACACATACCTGGGTTCCCATACCACAAACATCCCTAAACCATACTATACCATTGATGTTAGGTGCTAGGGGACCTCCTTGAATGTGGGCTACTACTCTACTAGGTAGATTAGAATTGTGCCTAGGATTTATCATAATATCTAACCTCCTCTTGAGTCTAAGGAACTGATATTATTTTATTCCTAGGCATAAAGATCTGTTCATATCCTAATTTATTTGTTTTTGGATATCCTCATATTCTTAACGCCCTCTACAGTATTTTTTGTAGCTGAGTATAAGCCTGATGCTGCAAGTCCCAATGATAAACCGGTAATTATTCCTTCTGGGATATTAGTGGGATATAAAAAGAAAACGCCTATTAATAAACCCATCAATACTGCTGCCAAAGCAGAAAATTTGTTAGGCACCCCCAGACTTTTTAATAACTCCACCACTCCAATAATAAGAGGAACAATGGGTACTTCATATATCTCCAAACCTTTCCACCCCACTTTTTTATAGTGCATTTCTAAAATGCCTTCAAAATACTATATGATTTTTTCCTTCTGTACATTACAAATTTAATGGAATTTGTGAGATTTTTAAGTTTTTTTCATAGAACCTGTCCAAAAATCTAAAGAGTGGTCCACTGACAATGAACCACTCCTTTGCTACTAATAATAATATTTTATAATATATATTTATCCTTTTTCTTGGGCCTTGCATCCAGTTCTGCCTTCTTTTCCTCATAACCTGGTCGGCCAAGTAAGGCGTAAGTAGCATTTTTACCTTCCTCTACTCCCGGCTGGTCAAAGGCATTGATATTTAGAAGTTCTCCTGCAAAAGCGGTCTCTACCTCCATAAAGTATAGAAGTTGACCTACAGTGAAAGCATTGACTTCAGGGAGAGTAATAGTTCTGTTAAGGCGATTTGCCTTTAAAAGGGCATATTCTGTTGCGGTTTGTTCAGCATGAATAAGCTCATTTAAGGTATGTCCCCCTAGGAAAGATACAGCAGGAATATCCTCATGTCCTTTTGGAATATCTACATTACTCCTATAATTTTTTACCCCAAGGAAGGTAACCACTTTATCAAAGGGGCCTTCTGTATATAGTTGTATTTGAGAATGCTGATCTGTTACACCTAAGGCTTTAACAGGGGTTTGACCTACAAACATCTCATTGCCCTCAAGGTCATATCTCTTACCCAGACTTTCCGCCCATAGCTGTGCATACCAATCAGCCATATATTTTAAGGAATCAGCATAGGGCATCATCACAGATATATTCTTGCCGGCCTTCATAGCCAAATATTGCAAGGTTGCTGCCATGTATGCAGGGTTTTTATATGGATCCGATTGGCTTACTATGTCATCCATGTAAGCAGCTCCAGCCAACAGTTCTTCTATATCAATACCACAAACTGCCGCAGCCAGAAGGCCCACAGGACTTAGCTCAGAAAATCTTCCCCCTACACCTGCTGGAATATAATAGGTCTTAAAGCCTTCCTGGCGAGCAATCTTTATAAGGTTGCCCTTTTCTCTATCGGTGGTAGCTATGATATGGTCCTTATATTTATCACCTAACTTGGCCTTTAATAAATCCGTTACTATAAGGAATTGGGCCATGGTCTCAGAGGTGCTTCCAGATTTTGTTATTACATTGAAGACCGTTTTTTCTAAATCAATAATATCAAATAGCCCTTCCATACGTTCGGGATCCACATTATCTACTACATATAATCTAGGACAGCCACCTCTTTTTTCTTTTGGTAGTTCATTGTAAAACATATGGTTAAGAGCTTGCTGTACTGCAATTGGTCCTAAAGCCGAACCACCAATTCCTAGAATGACGAAATTATCAAACTTTTCCTTAATTCTAGCTGCGGTTTCCAGAATATCCTTAACCACTTCCTGCTGATTATATGGGAGCTCTCTCCATTCCATCTGGCCTGCTGCTCTTTTTTCCGCCATAGCTGCAGCAGCTTTTTTAAGATTGGGCTCCAATGCCTCTATCTGTTCCCAATCAATACCTTCTTCTCCCACAAACTCAGACATCATGTTGTTAAAGTCAAAGGTAATACGCATGCTGTCTTGCCATTGTTTGTTCTCATACCTCTTCATTATCTAAACTCCTTCCTTTTACATATAGCATCGCAAAAGTTATTGTACCATAGCAACATAATATTTGCTACTACAGCCATCTACACCTTATTCCTTTTCCTTTATTACAGTATTTATACGCCATTTTCCCTTATCATAAACACATATAATAGCACCGTTCTTGTGATTCTTGTAAACTATGGCACCATGTTCTTCTAACTTCTCAATAACCTCAGGATTGGGATGTCCAAAATTATTTTTCCCTGACTGGATTACAGCAATGCGTGGTTTTATCACCTCCAGCCATTTATCTGTAGAAGAGGTATTGCTGCCATGATGGGCTACCTTTAAGATGGATACACTATCCTTCCAAAAGCTTGATAAATAGGATTCAACTCCTCCTTCTATATCTCCTGTTAACATTACACTGGTCCGCTGATATCGAACTCTCAATACCAAGGACAGATTATTCTCATTTTTATTATACAGACTTTCCACCACTTCATAATTTGAGGTAGGATAGACAACATCAATAAATACATATTTGCCTACTTTATAGGTTTGTCTCCCTATGGCATGAATGCATTTAATATCCTTATTATCTATCAAATCCTTTAATTCTTTGTATCTTTCAGAGGGCTGCCTTGGGGGAAATTCCATAAACGCATCTACCTTTATTTCCTTTATCACAGGTATAAGCCCGCCCATATGATCATCATGCCCATGGGACATGACCACCAGATCAAGCTTTTTGACTCCGTTTTTAAGTAAAAAGGGGACAACAACTTCAGCACCTACGTCATAATCACCCACGCCCTCAGGCCTTCCTCCCCCATCCACTAATATATGTTTTTCATCTGGAGTTTTTATGTATATGCAATCTCCCTGTCCAACGTCAACAAAGATAACCTTAAACTGGTTATCAATAACAGGTTTTATCGCTAGTAACAAAAATACAATCAATGTCAGTATTAAACTTGTTCTCCAAGGCCTTTTTACCCACAAAGGCCGCTCCTGTGAAAGAATTAAAAGGATAGAGTAGTAAACTGTCATAAGCAAAATTCCTGGGGATACTACCCGTATGCTTGACCAGGTAAAGCTTGACAGCCATTTATTTACTTCTATTAAGAATTGGCAAAGCAGCCACAGCCACCAGCCTATAACTGCCCCTATCAGGGGAAAAATAGCTGCAGTTAATAGAAGTATTAGACCTAAAATTACAATAACCCCAGCAACAGGAACTAGAATTAGATTGGCTATAAAACTAATTATGGAAAAAGTATTGAAGTGATAGGCTATCAAAGGCCATACACCAAGCTGAGCACTCAGCATGATAGCAATAGCCTCCCCCACTTTTAAGGGAAGCTTGTCCAACTTAGACAGTTTAGCGGATAATAGCTCATTGAATAGAACAATTCCAGCCACCGCCGAAAAGGAAAGCTGAAATCCTACTTCAAACACTTCCAAAGGCCTAAAAAGCAAAATAATAAAAGCTGCTAGAGATAAGCTATTTAAAGGATCGGGTTTTCTGCCTACCACTTTGCCTCCAAGGAGGATAATGGTCATAATGGTGGCCCTTACAACCGATGAGCTTCCTCCTACCACTATACAATAAACACCAAGAGCTGCTCCTTGAATAAAAAAAGTGACTTTGGGTGAAAGCTTAAGCCTATTAGATATCCATGACAATAATAGCACCACAAATCCTACATGAAGTCCGGAAATGGCCAGGATATGGGCAATACCTGTATTGGTAAACTCTTCTCTTAGCTCTGAAGGCAGGCTCCATCTTTGTCCTATAATCATAGCCTTCATAAGCTTTGAACCCATACCTCCTATATATGTGTCAAAAACGCCCTCCATATATTTCCTTATGGATTCTATCCATGATTTTGGCCAGGGCAAATTTCCTGAATCAATTGATAGAATATTTCTACTTGCCGTCCCTATTATATAGTGAATACCACGCCGTGCCAAATAAGCCCTATAATCAAAGCCCCTAGGATTTCTCATCCCTTGAGGCTTTTCAATTGTCCCCCTTACCTCTATCCAATCTCCTGTCTTAAACGGCATAACACCATGATTTGGGGAATTGTGGTAAATAGTGATTCTAATCTTACCCTTATATACATAGTCTTTATCAATATGACTTATCCTATAGGCATCCAAAATAAAGGAAGTTTTTGAGTCACTACTGCTTACTATCTCTGCAACTTGGCCATAAGCATTGACAGCTTGTCCAACTAAATCCTCAAGGCCATTATCTGGCTTGTTATGTATATAGGCATTGGCAATACCTATTAAGATGAATATGGAGAAAAATAATACTAGATACAATCCTTTCCATTTTACTTTTAATCCTGCTCCACCAAGAACTAATAATGGAAGAAGGACTATATAAAAATATCTAAGCTCCCATTTCATATAAACAGCTATTAATATTCCGATTATATATGCAACTGTTACCCAAATAATTGGTCGCTTAATTCTAAGCTTCACCTTTCTCTCCCCACTTAACAGATATGACTACTAATATGACAACCTATTAGAAAAACTTAACACCTGGAAAAAAGATTAGAGTATATAAGCATAGCAAAAATAAGACAAATAAATGTGATTATAGATCAAATTTTACCATATTACTGTTGAAAATAACAGCTAATCTTCAGTAAAAGCATACTCTAAGCTACTACTATATTTCAAAATCCTATTCATTACTCTTTGAGCTTCTTCACCTTCTAACACTGTAGGCTGATAATCATTAACATGGGTAACCGATGATATACGACAGGGAATTATCTTGCATTGGCTGTCTTTCAACTGTCCATCCATAAAAACAAATTCATTCTGAAAGATAAAGGTGTCCTTGTCCTTAGGGTTTCGATTTCCTCCAAAACAAAAATTTCCTAGACTATAGACAATATATCTGCCCTTATATTTCTCAATCCCTTGAATAACATGAGGATGGTGTCCAGCCACCAGGTCAGCGCCGTGATCAATAGCAAATCTCCCTAGCTCTTTCTGTATATCGTTGGGATAATTACTCCTCTCCTTTCCCCAATGAAAGGAAACAATGACAAGATCCCCTTTACTTCGAACATCCTCTAAATCACTCTTTAGTTGGTCCTTTATACTAGTGCTCCAGCCACAGTAGCCTAAACTAGCAATAGTAAGGCCCTTGGTCTCAAAAAAAGCAATATGCCCCTCACCGGAATAAAGGATTCCAGCTTGTTCTAGGGTTTCCAGGGTATCATCAAAACCTTTTTGTAAGTAATCATAGATATGATTATTTGCTATGTTTACCATCTCAATGCTGCCTTCCTTTAAAATATTTACATAGGAAGGATCCCCCTTAAACCTAAATGTTTTCTTTGCCTTTTTCTTGGCAGTAGTAAAAGTGGTCTCTAAATTTACTAAGGTTAAATCATCATTTTCAAAAATATGTTTTACCCCAGCAAAAAAATAGCTCCAATCTTCATTCTGCTTTTTTACCTGATAGGGAAAAGAATTAGCATAGCTAAAGGATTCATCCGTACCTAAGGTACAATCCCCTGCAAGGGAGATGGTGATTTTCTGCTGTACTGGTAACTGTTGTACTGGTGGCTGCTGTGCTGGTGGTAGCTGTGCTGGTGGTAGCTGTGCTGGTGGCAGCTGCACTGATGGTTGCTTTATCTCCTCTTGTAGCTCTGTTTTTTTCTCTACTTGTTGTTCTACATCTTGTTTTGTATATAATGGTTCTTTAACCCCTGGTACATTTTCAGGATCTGAAATATTTTGCTCTTCTAGCTCCTTATATATGCCGGATGCAGACAAAATGAAACAAAAGCTAAGGATAATAACCAAACAAAGACTACGTCGAAACATTTTCATGCTCGCTCCTAATTATGTAATATTTGGTCCTCAAATTTTTATCCTTAGCTTCTTACTATTTAAAATTCATTTTCTTTTGCTAAATGCTTATCCAATTTTATTTCTCAAAATGCGTGAAAGATTTTCTATAGATAATATATTATTAAATTCTTTAACATATGCTGTTTCAAGCCAATAAAACCTCCTTTAGTAGAAAAGGATATTGTCGTGGCGAAAGATTGCGAATATTTTATCAATGGTGTATAATAAAAATTATTAGTTAAATTCTATTTTATTATCATTAGGAAGTGATTATTATTAGCACTAAATTGTTTCGTAACTCCTTGTACAAAGATTTACCCATAGATCAGGTTTATGAAATACTCCTAAACTTGATAAGACAAGCGCCCCACAGCGAATATCGCCTATCCATAGGAACAGATTCACAGGTTGGGAGAAAGGAAACAGTTTTTGTTACAGCTATTCATCTTCACAGGGTAGGCCGTGGAGCTATAGGCTTTTTTACCACTGAAATTCTACCAAGGCCTATACTAAGTCTTAGAGAAAAAATCTATTATGAAACTAGTAAAACCTTAGAATTAGCCTCTTGGTTTACTGAAGAAAAAATGGATCTAATGATGGAATGCATCCTTACCACAATGGGGAAACCAGGAGATATTCATTTTGAATTTCATTTGGATATAGGCACATCAGGTCCCACACGAGAATTGATTAGTGAGATGGTGGCTATGGCCAAGAGCACTGGCTTTGAGCCCAAAATTAAGCCGGAAAGCTATGCGGCTAGTTGTTATGCCAACAGATATACTAAAAAGGCCAACTAGCCGCACTGTTTTTTCTCTATTAAGAAACAACTTAACTTACTTTACAGGAATGGTGCTATTCCTTTAATAGCTTTAAAGCCATATTTTTTCACTAATTCATCGGCCACTTTATATAGGGTTTCTTGCCCTAAGAAAGGGTATAAACCGTTACACTCTTCTATCTGCCCTGAATCTATAGCTTTCATCACCAACTTGTCTAGTGTTTTTTTGCTAAGAAAAGGTGCAAGGCCGGTAATATCCTTCAAACTTCCCACCTTAGTCAGTTTTTCTACCAGTTTATCCAAGGTTTTTTTGCTAAGAAAAGGTGCCAGGCCAATTATACCATCTATATTCTCTACCCCGTCAACTTCATCCAGCCATTTTTCTAGAAATTCTTCTCTTACAAATGGCGCTATTCCTATTAAATCATGGGTAGTCAATCTATCCATATTTTCATTTATTACCATGTCCATTAGGCTTTCTGTCTGATTGGGTTTTAATACTGGCGCTGCCTCTGCTACAGTCTCTAATGTAACCTTTTGTTCCTTAACATATTCTTCTGTGTTACCTGAAATGATGTGACTGACTAATTCAGATTTTTTGCCATCACAAAGAAGTTCATCAATGCTGCATCCAAATATTACTGCCAATTCTGGTAACTTTGAAATATCTGGCATGGAATTGCCCCTCTCCCAATTGCTAACGGCTTGGTAGCTTACCCCCATAGCATCAGCTAACTCCATCTGTGTCATATTTTTGGCCTTTCGCAACTCTGCTATTTTCTTCCCCACTTTTCTAGTATCAAACATATTTATCCTTCCCCTCATCATATTTTGGCAGAGCTTTCCTCTCTGCAGCCTTATAATATCAAGCCCAGCTTTTGTTTTTGAAGCAAGTAATAGTTGAGTTGCCAATTCAACTATTACTTTAGTTCTTTGTCATGGCCAATGTTCATATTTACATCTACTTATATATATAGGCATCACGTGAAATAAAACCCAATATAAACACAGAAAGCTAAGGTTTATTCCATTTTAATCGTTATTTTTTTATTCTACACTCAAATTCGATATCCTTTTATTCATTCACTTTAATAATGAATCATATTCTAAAGTTTTTGCTTTATTTAAAAATATCTATTGACAAATTAACCATGACTGTGTATATTGTATATATACAGTATAGACGGATGGGGGATTAAATGAGAATTATTATTTCACACTCATCAAGTGAACCTATCTATAAGCAAATTGTATATCAGCTAAAGGAGCTGATCTTAAAAGGTCAGCTTAAAGCAGGAGATGCTCTTCCCTCTATACGAAACCTTGCTAAAGAGCTGCAAATTAGCGTTATAACAACCAAAAGAGCATATGAAGAGCTGGAAAGAGAAGGCTTTATCCAAACTGTTCAGGGAAAAGGTTCATTTGTGGCTACTCATAATAAGGAAATGCTAAAGAAAAAAAAATACTCCATTGTAGAAGAAAAACTGATGGAAGCGGTTTTGGCTGCCAAGTCCCTGGAACTTACTTGGAATGAGTTGATTGAGATACTCCAACAGTTATATGATAAGGAGGCATAAATATGGGAAATATCTTAGAAGTAAAGGATTTAAGAAAAAACTTTAAGAGCTTTGCCCTAAAAGGCATAAGCTTCACACTTCCTAAAGGCTATGTTATGGGTTTTATTGGTCCTAATGGTGCTGGAAAAAGTACTACCATAAAACTTATTATGAACTTACTAAAAAAAGATGGAGGCCAGATCAAAGTTCTTGGTAAAGATCATATTAAGTATGAAAAGGAAATCAAAAACCATATAGGATTCGTATATGATGAAAATCATTTTTACGAAGAGTTAACCCTCCGTGAGATGAAGACTATTATAGCTCCTTTCTATAAAACATGGGATGAAAAAATATTTGATAAATACATGAAGATTTTTGAACTTCCTCTGGAGAAAAAGATAAAAGAGCTGTCAAAGGGAATGAAGATGAAATTTTCCTTGGCTATTGCACTATCTCATGATGCAAAGCTTCTCATTATGGATGAACCAACTTCTGGGCTAGATCCCATCTTTCGTAGTGAGCTATTGGATATACTAAGGGAAATAATACAAGACGATGAAAAAAGCGTATTTTTCTCTACACACATAACCTCAGATCTGGAAAAGATAGCAGATTATATTACCTTTATTCATGATGGACAAATTATCCTGTCTAATACCAAAGATGATATTCTAGATAATTATTGTATTGTAAAAGGTGGGTTAGATTTATTGGATAAAGACGCCCAAAAAGCCTTTGTTGGTATCCGAAAAAACAATTACGGTTTTGAAGGTTTAGTTGAGAATAGAGGGAAAGTCCGAGAACTGTTCAAAGAAAATATTGTGATTGAAAAACCTAGCCTTGAAGACATAATGCTATATATAGTTAGGGGGAGCCAATATGCTTAATCTAATTCTAAAAGATCTGCTGGTACAGAAAAAATCCATGCTTTTTGCCTTTGGTTACTGCTTCTTCCTTGTCTTTGCCTTCCAAGGCTTAGATGGAACTGCGCCTGTTGGTGCTGCAACTGCTGTAGTATATCTTTTGATCCAATATTCTTTTGCCCACGAAGATAAAAATAAATCTGAAATTATGCTAAACAGTTTGCCTATATCAAGGAAAGATATTGTCATTGCCAAATACTTATCCATATTCCTATATATAGGTCTGGCTATGGTAGCCTATATGCTTGCCACCTTAATTGTAATGGCAATAAAGATCCCTGTAAAAGTCCATTTTTTGAGCATCGAGAATATTACTACAACTCTATTTATTGTGTCTCTAATGACATCTTCATATCTGCCCGTAGTCTTCAAACTTGGCTATCTTAAGGCCAAAATGTTCAATATAGTTATGTTCCTATTGTTCTTCTTTATCCCCATGAGCTTGCTCAGCTTGAGTCAAAATCCAGAATTTGCTTTGTCTATTAGTAAAACATTAGATGGTTTTGCAAACTGGTCTGATTGGCAAATAGCTACACTAATAGCTGGTATATCATTACTTATGATGTTTATATCCTGTTGCATTTCTATCAGAATATATAATAACCGTGAATTTTAATTTATAAAGGGCAAGTACCAATTATACTAGCTGATACTTGCCCTTTGTATTCATTTTTTCGCAACGATAATATCCCTATTAATTGCCTGGTCCACTCGATGTTCGAAGTCAGTATATGGGCTATCATTCAAAACCTTCAAATTATGCCTCGAGAAAATCTCTATCATCTGTTCACGGCTAAGGACAAACTTATTCCAGGCTAGTACGATTACCCCTCCTGATTTCAAACTCTCTATCCAGCTAGGCAGGCAATAATTAAGTAATTCCTTAGGACTTCGGGTGATAGATGATTGATTTTGGTTGCTAACATTTCTATGCTGAACCCCATAGGGTAAATCCCCAACTATAATGTGAAACATCTTTTTCTTAAAAAATCTATTAGAATATCTGGAATCGCCTGCAACCATACAAAGCTGCAAGGTTTTCCCAGCTTTAAAATCCTCTTTTGATTTTGCAAATTCAAATCTATAAAAGTTTGCAGTAAAGCTTTTAGCTTCGCCTCTCATTCTCTCTTTCTTTAGGCTATGCTTATACTTTTCATTCTCAAGATACTTTTTAAAGAATACTGCTGCTTCGTGAACCACATTTGGATTAATCTCTATACCATAGCTATTATATCCTGCAATCAAAGACTCAAAGAGAGTTGTCCCCTTGCCTGCAACAGGATCAAGTAGGTTAATATCCTTTGTATTATAAAAATCACTGGACAAAAGAGCCACATTTATCATTAATCTCGTAAATAGCTCATTGGTCTTTCCAGTGTATTTTAGTATGGTGTTTAAATCATCGTTGAAATAGTAAGAAGAAATCTTGCGTATGGGTATTAAAGCTACTTCTGATTCCTTTTTCCTAAGTTCAAATATAGCATAAGTAAAGGAAAGTCTAGATAGCCAAGCCAAATCATCATTACTTAGTGGTTCTTCAGCGTTAAAGGTTAAATATAATATACCTTCTATCTCTGCCAGAGCAAAATCTCTGCACTCAACAGAAAAACGTCTGCAAGCAATTTCAAGCTCTGCTAAAGAAAGCTTTTTTGAGGCTTCAAAATACACTCTATTATGACCGGGATTTGCTAATACTGCATAAGTTATCATGTATTTTTTCTCCTATCCACACCTTTATCAATTACGACTAACATAACCATTTATAATATAAGCAGTTTTGCTAGTTCAAAAATTATCATTCACGGTTCACAATTTATAATGGTTATTGGTCTATTGGCTTCATCACTGATTTGAATAAAACTAAAGCCAATACAATTACCAAAACACATTGTAGCATTTTTAACTTTAGGGCACAATCTTTTTATTCTATAATTTTTTTTGAATACTTGAGCTGTTTGGTGCCATACTAATTTAAAGACCTACATCTAAAGGAGATGATATTGATGAACGCAAATGCTGAACTTTTAAATTTTATATATCAAAACTCTGAAATGGGGGTAAATACAATCAGTCAATTAATGGATATTGTGAAAGATGAGGATTTTAAAAAGCATTTAGAATCCCAATACAATGAATATAAGGAAATCCATACTGCTGCCAGGGCATTGTTAAATGAAAATGGCTACGATGAAAAGGGGATTAGTGCCTTGGAAAGAATAAGAACATATCTGATGATAAATATGCAAACCTTAACTGACAAATCTCCTTCTCATGTTGCAGAAATGCTTATAATTGGCAGCAATATGGGTATAATAGACGCTATTAAAAATATCAGGAAATATGAGCAAGAAGCAGAACCCAATATTATAAAGCTTATGAAAAGATTGCTTCGGTTTGAGGAAAACAATATTAAGCAACTTAAGAAGTTTCTGTAGGTTTAATCTAGTATAAAATCCCCAAAACACTCTGGCTTATGAAAATTAGGCTCAGGGGCTTCTATCCTATTCCAACATCCATAATGGGGAAATTTGGTTTTATCCCCGCATTTTTGAAAATTACCTCTCATCTTTTTGCCTGAGGAGAAGTCTTGCTTCCCATAATATTTTTCTATAAAGGTATAAGGAATAGAAAACTCTAAAGTCCATGATTCATCCTGATATTGACAGACTTTATCTGTGTCAACAGAGGATCTTATATTAAAAATATTCGAAGATACATCCTCTATCAATGTTCTATTATCCCGATCCCTGCCTAGCCCTAATAAAAGAGTTCCAATGGCATTTATTTCGAAATTAAAGTATCTATCATCCTAGTCAGGATCAGGGTTGAAGAATAACTCCACACAGCTATCGGTGTATACTGGCTCATTCATCTCTTTGTATTTAGCCCGAATCTCCTTCTCATAGGATGTAAAATGAAGGTAAAGTCTGGATTCGGTATAGAAAAATCTCACCTCTACTTTTGGCTTGTAGCCATTTTCATCCCAAGGATATTCCTGAATCAAGATTAGCTCTAACTCTTGCCAGATAGACTCATCCACCTCTTTATCCTTAAAATTTTTCCATCTACACACCTTGTTCATAGTTTCCACCTTTCTCTACTAAAGCTGCTACTCACTGAGCTAATAGCTTATCCAAATTTAAAAATTACTCCTACTACTCCTGCAGCAAGTAAATATACAATAGGATGCTTTTTATACTTGTTGGTTAAAAACAACAATATACCAAAAAGTATTATAGCTTTTAAATCAAATATATCCAAAATCTTTTTTGTATCTATATATTTTTGTAAATTAAATAATGAAACCTTAGCCACTTCAAATCCTGCTGCTGCTATAAGTCCAGTTACTGCAGGTCGTAACCCATAAAACCCTGCTTTTACAATGGGTTGTTCTGCAAATTGCATAAAGTAATGGGCGATTATAACAATTATAATCACTGATGGAGCTTCCAGACCCAAAGCTGCAATGATAGCTCCTGGTATCCTAGCAGCCTGGTAGCCTACATAGGTGGCCATATTTACCCCTATAGGTCCAGGAGTAGACTCCGATATAGCTATCATATTAATTAATTCTTGATGGGTAAACCAATCATATTTATCTGCAAGCTGTTGAAGAAAGGGTATGGTTGCCAAGCCTCCACCTATAGCAAATAATCCTATTTTAAAATATTCTATAAATAACTGTAGATAAATCATTTGTCAACCGCCTTTCTGTAGGTTAGAATAATCCCTGTAATTGCTGAAACAATGATAACGATAACCGGCGATATATTAGTAAAGGTTACAAGCAAGAAACTTAAGCCAAACAATATCACCCCAGCCAAATCCTTTACTGTAGTCTTCCACATCTTGATTACTGCATTCAAAACTAGTACAGTAACTCCTACCCTAATACCTGCAAAAGCATGCTGCACTATTTTATTGTTCTGAAACTGCATAAAGGAAGAGGCTATAATAATAATTGTAATCAAAGACGGAACTGTAATTCCCAAGGTAGCAACAATGGCTCCAATAAGTCCTTTTTGCTTATAACCAATAAAGGTTGCTGTATTTACAGCAATAATCCCTGGAGTACTCTGTCCTATTGCATAATAATCAATTACTTCCTCATCGGTAGCCCATTGCTTCTTTTCTACAACTTCCTTTTGGATTAGAGGAAGCATGGCATATCCGCCCCCAAAGGTAAAAGCACCTATACGAAAGAAAACACTAAATAATTCCCAAAGCTCTTTCACTAACAGTCACTCTCCTAACATATTGCTGTGTTAAAAATGAAAACAACACCTATATTCTAATAGTATTGCATATATAAAGTCAAACTAATTATATAAACCGATAGCGTCACTTTACTGTAGGAAAAAAATACATTTTACCCCTAGCTAAAGTCTCTTGTTATAGCTCTAAAAAAGAATGTATATTTATTTACATAAAAAATGCCAGTCAAGTCCAAAATAGTGTGTAAAATGCCTCGGTAGTTAAATAATTTGAAATTCTTTAAAACGATATTTTTTGCACCTTGAAAAACATAAGCGTTTATGCCGCGAAAGCCTGTTGATACGGGGG
>JAAYKZ010000156.1 GCA_012522165.1 Clostridiales bacterium | reverse complement strand
CCTTCTAAACCGAGACCGTTGTCTGCTGAATTCATATTATTAATACTTAACTTAATAGATAGATCTGCATTTGCCCCAATATGGAATACTATATCTTCGAATGTACCGTCTAGAAGCTTTTGTTGGTTAAACTCTGTATCTCTTGCTATTCTGTCAATTTCATCAATCAATTCGTTTATTTCTTTCTGAAGCTCACTACGATCTACACCTATATTTGTATCGTTCGCAGCTTGTACAGCCAATTCTCTCATCCTCTGGAGAATTGCATGAGTCTCAGTTAAAGCACCTTCAGCAGTTTGAATTAAAGAGATACCATCCTGAGCATTCTTAGATGCCATGGTCAAGCCTTTAATCTGAGCTCTCATCTTCTCAGAGATTGCAAGACCTGCTGCATCGTCTCCGGCTCTGTTAATTCTATAGCCGGAAGATAGTTTCTCCATAGCTTTTGCAGCTGCGTTGTTGGTAATACCTAGCTGTCTGTAGGCATTCATTGCCATAAGATTGTTGTTAATACGCATATTTATTCCTCCTTGATTTTTTATATTCGGCATCCTTGCCTTTTTATATGTTTATATGCAATAGCATCTGCCACCCGGCCGCTGTGGCATCTGCTTTATTGCCTTCACTTACTATATCGGTAGATACATTCTGTAACTTTAGTCCTAGTTGAAAAAATTTTAATCTTTTTTTAGAAATATTTTATCTAATGTTATATTGGTTGGAATGGTGCTGGAAATTGCCTGTTTGTTGGTATCAGCTACGTCTAAATAGACTTCCTTGCGTAGGATTGTAACGTCTTTCGGAGCTTCTATACCAATTCTAACCCTATCCCCATCAATGCCTAGCACTACTACTTCAACACCGTTGCCTATCATTATGGATTCGTCTTTTTTTCTAGTTAGTACTAACATTTATCATCCCACCTTCCCATCTAGGTTTTGGAATATGGGATAGCGGATGGGATAGTCGCCCTTGTCTAGAATAATCTGCTTGCCTAGTCTCTTCTCTGAATTTATGATGATAGGTGCCATGAGGTTTGCTGTCATTTTTGTGTAGTCATCTGGAATTACTATTATGGTAAACAAAACTGCCTGACTATCCTCTTCTATCTCCAGCTCCTCAAAAACACTTTTGTTTATATAGGGTGCATAGTCTTCTTTAAAGATAAAGGGGTTGGACACAATAAAGGATATATCTCCATCTTCAATGGATTGAAGTACATGAAAGGGGCTAAGCTCTGGTGGGGACAGGAGTACGTACTTGGTTAAGTGTTCAAATCCAGGGATTCCTTCTTTAAAATGAATAATTCTTTCGGTCTCAATTTCTATGGTGCCTAAGCGGGAAGTTTTGATTGTCATAGCATTCATATCCTTTCTATTTTGTAGAACAGATTTTATGAAAAGAGGAAACAGAATAGTTATCTATAAAGAACGTCTTGAAATTTCCCAGTCCTATAAAGATTAATAATCTTTTGTTAAATATTTTTTGTTCTATATTTTAAATTCATTAATTTGGATTAAAGGAGACAAGGGACTAAAAATAGTCCCCTCTATATCCTACTGTCGATATTGTTTCCTATGTATTCTATCTTTATATCCGGCCATTGCCTCATGTATATCTCTACCT
>JAAYKZ010000155.1 GCA_012522165.1 Clostridiales bacterium | reverse complement strand
GAATATCTTTGCCATATTTATAAAGTTCAAAAGAATTGCAGCGCGGACACTTAATTTTTGGTATAATAGTCATAGGCCTCGGCCTCCTTTTGGAGTAATGGGTTTTTGGACTAAGACTATTATACCTTAAGGAGTCCGAGGCTTTCAATTTTCATTTAACTTAACAGAACGATATTAATAAAGGGGAGAGGTATATGGGGGATAAATACATAATTGCATTGGATCAGGGGACCACTAGCTGTAGAACTATTATATTTGACAAATTTGGAAAAATAGTCGGGCAAGTATCTAAGGAATTTAGACAGATATATCCAAAACCGGGATGGGTAGAACACGATGCTGAGGAGATATGGAAGTGCCAATTGTCAACATTAAAAGATGCTTTAACTAATAATAATATCAAGCCTAAACAAATTGTTTCTATTGGGATTACTAATCAAAGAGAGACCGTAGTAGTATGGAATCGCCATACTGGAAAGCCTATCTATAATGCCATTGTTTGGCAATGCAGACGAACCGCCAATATATGTGATGAGATAAATCAAAATGGATTACAAGATAAAATCTTTAAGAAAACAGGACTTGTTGTGGACGCTTACTTTTCCGCTACAAAATTATATTGGATTTTAAACCAAGTTCCTGGTGCAAGAGCCATGGCTGAGGAAGGAGATTTATTGGCTGGCACTATAGATACCTGGCTTATTTGGATGTTGACAGGCGGAAAAGTTCATGCTACCGACTATACAAATGCCTCTAGGACCATGCTTTTTAATATAAATGAATTGTGTTGGGATGAAGATCTTTTGGAAATGTTTGAAATCCCCTATAATATGCTGCCAGAAGTTAAGGACAGCAGTGGTTATTTTGGTAGTCTTGATGAAAGCCTTTTGGGGCATGAGATTCCTATAACTGGAGTAGCTGGAGATCAGCATGCAGCATTGTTTGGGCAAGCCTGTTTTAAAAAGGGTATGGTTAAAAACACCTATGGTACTGGTTGTTTTATTTTAATGAATGCAGGTCAAGAACCAAAATTTTCCCAAAACAACCTTCTTACCACCATAGCCTGGTGTATTGGTGGGAAAGTTGAATATGCTCTGGAGGGAAGTGTGTTCACTGCAGGAGCAGCAGTACAGTGGCTTCGCGATGAATTGGGAATAATTAAAAATGCTGCTGAAACTGAAAGATTGGCCATGGCTGTGGAAAATACCAATGGGGTTTATATAGTTCCAGCTTTTGTAGGTTTGGGAGCTCCTTACTGGGATCCTTATGCTAGAGGTGCTATTATAGGCTTAACACGAGGGGCAAATAAAAAACATGTAGTAAGAGCTGTCTTGGAGTCTATAGCATATCAATCAAGGGATGTACTTGAGGTTATGGAACAGGATTCAGGGGTTGCCATTCCTGAACTACGAGCAGATGGCGGGGCGGCAGCTAACAATTTCTTAATGCAATTTCAATCCGACATTTTGGGCATTCCTGTAGTAAGGCCAGAGGTTACAGAAACTACTGCACGTGGAGTTGCATTTCTAGCAGGTCTGGAGGTAGGAGTATGGAAAGACAAAAAGGATTTAGAACAAATATGGAAGGAAGATAAAAAATTCATCCCTAAAATGGATAAAAGGCTTAGGGATGAAAAATATAAACTGTGGCAGAAAGCAGTATACCGTTCAACTAATTGGATAGAGGTATAGGCCTATTTTATTTCTTCTAAAATGTTTATGAGAATTTCTCCCTTAAGTTTAATTAAATGTTTATTCTGCTGTTGCACGGATCGGGAAAAGCTATCTAGGGCAGTTTGGACTTTTTGGTTCATATCCTGATCCGGCTTTTCCATCCGTGCCTTAGCGGTTTCCCAAACTTGTTTTATAGCATCCAGGGCCTGATTGCTCTCAAACCACTGACTTGATTGGCTTTCTATTATTATTTTTCGTATATAGTATTTCATTTCCTTTATATTGGGAGGCGCTTGATGTTTATATAGATCTAAAAATTTAGGGTAGTACTTATATAAATCATTAACAGCATTTATTAATGATTCTTCCTGCCTCTCCATGACCTTAGTGGTTAAAAGATCTAGTTGATTTTCATATTCTCTAATAATTTCATTGGAAGCACCGTCTTTCATGGCTACGCTTGCATAATTGCTCCAAGAGTTTTGAAGTTTTTCCACATTTTTTTTCATACTATTCCAATCTATGTTTGTAGACTTATCTTGTTTTTTATCTTGCTTTTGTTCTTGTTTCTTTTCTTGAGAGTCTTGCCGATTTTTTTGTTCACTTCCCTGAGAATTTTTTTCATTGGAAGCATCATTCTGTTTCTGTTGTCCCTCACTATTTTGTTGTTGCTGCTGGTTAGATAGCTGTTCCACTTGTTGTTCTTTAGGTTGCTGCTTTTCCTGTTGTTGTTCAGAGCGTTTGTCTATAACCTCTTGTATATCCTTATACATGGATTCTGTTGTATTTTCCAATGAAGTAAGGGTTTTAGGAGGCGATTTTTTCTGCCCTTGATTTTGTTTGGTTTGATTTTGCTTGGACTTACCCAATATTTCACTGCATCCAGTGATGAGGGTAAGTAATAGAATTATTATTAAAATGGCAGAGATTATAATTTTATTATTTAACTTTGCCATGACATACACCTCAAAGTTATATTATTTCTAATTTAGTATTTCACTTAAAGGTAGTATAAATTCTTTATTTTAGAAAATTAATATAGTCAAGTCCAAATTAGTGTGTAAATTACCTCGGTCATCAAACGGTAGCTAATGAGACAATAGCCTAAGCGTTTATGCCGCGAAAGCTGTTGACGATGAGTACATGGCATGTTAGGCTG
>JAAYKZ010000154.1 GCA_012522165.1 Clostridiales bacterium | reverse complement strand
TAATCTATGCAAGCATTGATCTTACAAACCATATTTGCTTGCTATAGTCTGCTACGTGCTCTTCAAACTCCATTACCAGCTCAAAGTCTCCTTCTTCATCTGCTTCATTTCTTATTTCAGTTGCTAGTCTCTTCATCTCTTTTAAGTAATCAAGAATAAGTTCTAGAGACTCCTTAATAGCAAACCTGTCCTTATCCAATTCTTTAATGGTTGCATTTGCTACATAGTCTGTTAGAGTGACTAAAGGGTTTTCACCTTTCATTTTAAGTAGCTCGGCTACTGCATCGAATTTTTCAAAGAAGTTATCATATAATTCCTCAGTGTATTCATGAATTTGAACGAACTGTAATCCCTCAACATTCCAATGTATATTGTGTAAATTGGCATTCAATACCGCTAAGTTAGATAAGTATTGATTTAATTTAGTATAATCCTTCACTTCCACCACTCCTCATTCTTACTAATATCATTTATTCACTAACATATTAATACCCCAATTAACTCAATTTAAACCAAAATGTACAAAATTTTTATTTGTAGGCTGCTTATACCAAAGCCCCACTGGTTAACCATGAAATAGTATATCTCCGATGAGAATGTTTAAGTCAGAAATGTACTATCTAAAAGGGATTAGGATATATGCCAAGTAAAAAGTAAATTACGCCAACCATAATTCAATGATTGGCGTACAAAGTGTTTGTAATTTCCACTGTCTACTTGACAGGGACATGTTCAAAATACTTCAACAGGCTTTATATTTGAAATTATATAAATAGCTGTAGTATTATATGGAAAGCTCTACACCTTTTCTTAAGAAAAGAGGAATAATATCTATAGGTGCATCCACTTCAATAGTCTGGCCTCCCTGGAACTCCTCGCCTGTCCATGCATTTTTCCAATCAGTGTCTTCTGGGAGATACACTTTCCTCTTTTCCATCTTGGGATACAATATAGGTGCAACCAGTACATCTGGACCAAACATATACTGATCCTCTACTTGCCAAGCGGTCTTATCCTCATGGAAATCATAGAATAGAGGACGGATAACTGGAGTTCCCTTCTCATGAGCTTCTCTCATTAGCTTTTCTATATAGGGTTTTATCCTATATCTTATTTCAAGATATTTCTTACAAATCTCATATACTTCTGGTCCATAACTCCATACTTCGTTGTCAGCCCCTGAACTACATATACCTCCGCCTGAGGTTCCTAGAGGTTCTGAATGGGGTTCTCTGTCTCCATGCAAGCGCATAACTGGACAGAAGGTACCAAATTGGAACCATCTAACAAATACTTCTCGGAACTCAGGGTCGTCTGGATTACCGCCGTGGAAACCTCCAATATCTGTTGTCCACCATGGAATTCCCGCAAGGCTTACATTCAGTCCGGCAGCTAATTGATCTCTCAAACTTCTAAAGGAAGAGTGAATATCTCCAGACCATAGAAGTGCACCATATCGCTGGCTTCCTGCCCAAGCACATCTTAGAAGGTTAATGATATTCTCTTGTCCTGCTTCCTTCATGCCGTCGAAAAATGCCTTTGCATACATTACAGGGTAGATATTGCCTATCTGTAGATTAGGACCAAGGTGATATCTGTATAGATCAAAATCATAATAAGTATATTCCGGCTCAGCTTCATCCAACCAGAAAATTCTTATACCTCGATCGTAGTAACTCTTCTTTACCTTCTCCCATACATACTTCCTAGCTCCTGGGTTGGTTGGATCAAAATGAATGGTATTGCCATGAAAATCCATAGCTATACGATGTCCTCTATCTGTTCGGATCAAGTATCCTTTTTCTAACATTTCCTGATAATTTTCACTCCTATGATCAACAGTAGGCCAAATGGACACCATAAGCTCGATTCCCATTTCCTTTAGTTCCTTGATCATAGCATCTGGATCTGGCCAGTACCCAGGATCAAATTTCCATTCACCCTGCATAGTCCAATGGAAGAAATCTATGACTATGACAGAAATGGGCAGTCCTCGCCTCTTATATTCACGGGCTACTTCTAAAAGCTCTTCCTGAGTTTGATATCTAAGTTTACATTGCCAAAATCCCATTGCAAAATCCGGCATCATAGGAACTGTACCTGTGGCTTTTGCATAGGTTTCTGTAATCTCTGCAGGAGTATCTCCAGCGCATATCCAATAGTCCAAAATCTTAGTTGAATATGCCTGCCAGGTAGTAAGGTTTTTACCAAAGGTAACACGTCCAATGGCTGGGTTATTCCATAGCATTCCGTAGCCTAGGCTGGATATCATGAAGGGTACACTAGCCTGAGAATTGCGTTGAGCCAGTTCTAGCTCACATCCTTTAAGGTTTAGATAAGGCTGTTGATATTGTCCCATCCCATATATCTTTTCTTCAGGGTTAGATTCAAAGCGCATGGTTAGAGAGTAGTCTCCCCCAAGGATAGGCTTAAACTCCCTAGCCTCTA
Source organism: Clostridiales bacterium (assembly GCA_012522165.1). Lineage (GTDB taxonomy): Bacteria > Bacillota > Clostridia > Caldicoprobacterales > UBA3941 > JAAYGY01. The sequence goes on along the minus strand of JAAYKZ010000154.1, from coordinate 36 downwards.
TATCCAAAGCTGATGCAAAGCCTGTAGGTTTGGTGC
>JAAYKZ010000153.1 GCA_012522165.1 Clostridiales bacterium | reverse complement strand
TAACTTATACTGTCATCTAGTCGCCAAGCGCAATCAACTGGTATTGATATATATTCAGCAAAAGACCCTGGAGTATGCACACCGATAATTTTCATACTTTCACAAATATGTCGATTGCCGGTCTGACATTGATAACAGTTGTTGCATGGAATGTGAGTTTCTCCAGCAACCCTGTCACCCGGTTTGAAATTCTTAACCATTGAACCTACTTCAACAACATCTCCTGCAAATTCATGACCAAAAACCATTGGTAACTTTAATCTATCTTGTGCATATTTTGTCCAATCATATATATGGATATCTGTTCCACAGATGGCAGTTGCTTTCACCCGAATTAATATCTCATTCTCTTTAACTTGTGGCACTGGTATATTGTTTTGTAAAACAGCTCCACGCTCTGGTTTTTCTTTGATAATCCCTTTCATGCTTTTAGACATAATTTGACCTCCAAAATATTTCTGACAGTTATATTTGTTTTAGAGATTCTTATACCTCATACAATACCTTATTTGTCAAATCCGTTATAAATTATCGTATTTAATTTTTACTTGCCATCACAGCTGCAAGTTTAATCGCATCAATCATGCTCTCGGGATTTGCCGTGCCCTTACCGGCTTTGCCGAAGGCCACGCCGTGGTCTACTGATGTTCGAATTATCGGTAGACCCAAAGTGGTATTAACACCTGAAACCGAACCCCATTTGCCTAATTTGTCATCGTACTTAAAGCCAACAAGTTTAGTGGGAATATGGCCTTGGTCATGGTACATGGCAACCACCGCATCGTACTGGCCACCCCTCATTTTTACAAATACCGTATCCGGGGGCACAGGACCTTCTGCATCTATCCCCAGCAACTTAGCCTCTTTTATGGCAGGTCCAATTTCTTCTATTTCTTCCCTGCCGAAAAGACCCTCTTCACCTGAATGGGGATTTAGGCCGGCTACCGCAATGCGTGGCTCTTTGATGTCCATTTTTCTTAATGCCTGATCTGTAAGCTGTATTACCCTTAAAACTCTTTCTTTTTTTACTAAATCCGGAACCTGCCTTAATGATACGTGTGTTGTAACATGGGATACTCTAAAATTCCCATCTACAAGCATCATACAGTAGTCTTTTGTCTTAGTGTAATCTGCAAATATCTCTGTGTGGCCTGAATATTCATGGCCTGCTAAATTTATGGCTTTTTTATGTATCGGGCCTGTTGTAACCGCATCTACTTTACCTTCTAGAGCAAGATGAATGCCTTTTATAATGTATTGAAAGCTTGCCTCACCTCCCATTTTTGTTACTCTGCCAAATTCAATTTTCTCTACATCCACGTTTTTGATATTTAAAACATCTATAATCCCATATTCATATTCACAATCTTCCAGAGAATCAACCGAATTAATTTTTAAATCCACTTTTGCTATTTCAATGGCTTGCTTCATTACATCTGCATCACTAATAGCAATAGGGTGACACTTATCATATATTTCAATATTATTCAGTGCTTTAGCAGTAATTTCAGGACCAATTCCGCAAGGATCTCCAACGGTTATCGCTATTACTGGTTTTGACCTCGGCATTATTATACCACCTTTATTTAATATTTTTTATTTTGCAAGTATTATAATTTATACTTAACATTCATTGTAGTTTCTTTTGTTTGTAAATATTTTACT
>JAAYKZ010000152.1 GCA_012522165.1 Clostridiales bacterium | reverse complement strand
GGATATGAGTGATATATGCAGAGAGAATATTGCAAAGCTAGAAAAAAGATACCCTAATGGATTTGATAAAGAGTTAAGCAAAAACAGACAAGAATAGAAATAAATAAAGCCCCGATTAATGGTCATATGAATTACCATTAATCGGGTATTTTATTATTTTTAAAAGAAAAATCATTATAACGAAACTAAATACACAATATGTAGTGTAAAATCTGTTTGACGGGGTATATATATAGTGGTAGAATTTTGTTAGCATTATTTTTACAAAATCTTCGTATTAAATTACAGTCGTGTTGGGGAGGGTATTATGAGTAAATTTGACCATCTAATAGTAAGAAAATTTACCAAACAGCTTGAGGTGGACAAAAATAGGACGGTATATGATCTCTTCGAATGGAAAACAGTGGACGTAATATTAAGGGATTATAGGACAAATAAAGTAATTTGTGATATGAGGGATTTGGAGTTTCCAGCCCATTATTCACAGAATGCCTGCGATATTATTGCTAGTCATTATTTTAGAAAAGCAGGCGTAAATAATCATGTTGGCCATGAGCGCAGTATGCGTGAGGTAGTACATCGAATGGTGTCTTTCTGGGTGGCTGCTTTAATGGACGAAGGCCTTATTGATACAGAGGAGCAAAAACAAATTTTATACGATGAGCTGGCATATTTGCTATTGGCCCAGGCATGGGCTCCTAACTCTCCTCAATGGTTTAACACTGGTTTAAAGATGGCTTATGGCATTAAAGGAGAGCCTAATGGACTATATTACTATGATCCAGAGCATAAAGAAGTAGTAGAGAGTAAAGATCTCTATACAAGAACCCAAGCATCAGCCTGCTTTATTATATCAATTCAAGATAAGCTTATTGGTGAACAGTCAATATCAGAGCATTATGTCACTGAGACCAAGCTTTTTAAAGGTGGTTCTGGTACAGGTACTAATTTCTCTACTCTGCGTGCCGAAGGTGAAAGGTTATCAGGTGGGGGAGTTTCATCAGGTCTACTTAGCTTTTTAAAAGGTTTTGACAGGAATGCGGGAGCTATTAAATCTGGCGGCACTACACGTCGGGCTGCTAAGATGGTTATTGTAGATGATGATCATCCAGATATTATGGATTTTATAAACTGGAAGAGGTTAGAGGAAGAAAAGGTTAGAGCCCTTGGCAAAATGGGCTATGATACTGATTTCAACGGAGAAGCTTATAATACGGTCTCTGGCCAAAATGGTAATAATTCAGTACGCCTGCAGGACGAGACTATGAAGAAAATATTAAATCTTGATAAAGACCCTAATGCAACTATTGCCTTAAAGGGTCGGGTGGATCCTAGTGTTAATAAAGAGCTTAAGGTTAAAGAGCTTTGGGACGCTATTAATGAAGCGGCGTATTACTGTGCTGATCCTGGATTGCAATTTCATGGAAGGTTTAACGAATGGCATACTTGTCCAGCAGGTGAAGATGGACAACTGTGGACCAAGCATAACCAGATAAATGCTACTAATCCATGCAGTGAATATGCCTTTTTGGACGATACATCCTGCAACCTGGCATCCATAAACCTTTATTATTTTCTTGATGTAGAAACTGGTAGGTTTATGTTAGATGAATTTTTGCATACTGTAGCATTGGTTCAAATGGTTTTGGAAGCCTCTATACATTGGGGACAATATCCTACAAAACACATAGCCAGAAAAACTTACTTTTTTAGAACCACAGGCCTTGGTCCTGCAAATCTTGCTTCCCTCATTATGGCTTGTGGGTATCCTTACGACTCTCCTGAAGCTAGGACCATGGCAGCATCTATAATGGGCATTATGACCGGATATTCCTATTATGTTTCATCTTTGATGGCACAAAAATTAGGCCCTTTTGAGAAGTATGATATAAATAAGGAGCATATGCTGCGGGTTATTCGAAATCATGCCAGGGTAGCTGGTGCTAGACAGGATAGCTATGAAGGTCTTAGCTATCAACCTATGGAAGTGGAACATAAAACCCTAAAAAAAATAGGCTGGAATGATGTTAGTAATACTTTAGTTAAGGTATGGAATATGGCATATGAGAGCGGCTATAAAAATGGTTATCGAAATGCCCAGGTAACTGTAGTTGCACCTACTGGTACCATATCCTTTGCTATGGATTGTGGCGCTACTTCTATTGAACCCTTCTATGCCCATGTAATATACAAAAAGCTCGCTGGCGGGGCCTCTATGGTTATGGTAAATCCGGTAATTGAGACTGCCCTTAGAAGGCTTGGCTATTCAGAAAAACAGATAGATGAGATTATTGGCTATATCCTGCGCAAGGATGAGGATGATAATATTATCGATGGCAAGATAGAAGGCGCACCCCACCTGAAGCCAGAACATTATGCAATATTTGACACTGCCAGCAGGTGCGGTACAGGGAAAAGAGCCATCTCTCCCGAAGGTCATGTGCTTATGGTGTCTGCTATTACTCCCCTTATTTCGGGAGCGGTATCCAAGACTGTAAATCTGCCTAATTCAGCAACTGTAAAGGATATTGAGAGAATTCATTTATTGGCCTACAACACAGGATCCAAGGCTATTGCCATATATAGAGATGGCTCAAAGGCCAGTCAGCCATTGACATCATCTAAAGATAGTGAAACAGAAAAAAGACTGGAGGATATGACCTATCAAGAGCTACTTGAGATAGCAAAGGCAAGCAGGGAGAGAAAAGCTGTACGCAGGAAAGTTACAGGAAGGAGGCCTGGATTTACCCATAGTGCTAAGATAGGTGATATTGAGCTTTATGTAACAGTGAACTTTTATCCTGATGGCAGAATTGGTGAGCTCTTTATCTCTACCGATAAAGAAGGTACAGTGGTTAAGGGCCTACTTGCTTCCTTGTCCAAGGCTATATCTAATATGCTTCAATACAATATTCCGCCTCAGGAAATATCTAGAATGCTAAGGGGACAACAATATGAACCATCAGGCTTTGTTAGCCGTCATCCCTACATTAAACATGCGTCGTCTATTTCTGATTTAGTAAGCAAGATAATAGACATTGAACTGGGCAACTTTTCTAGGTGTGAGGCAAAGCCTGAGGTAGACGAAGCGGTGTTATCTGCTAATGATTTGGTTACAGCCTCCAGCAGCTCAAGCCCACCTAACAATGAGCCTTATTATCAATATTCCTATGATGAAACTGAAAAAGGTGAGCGCATCTATGGTGAAGTCTGTGCTATCTGCGGCAGTATCAGGCTAAGAAGGAATGGAACCTGCAAGGTTTGTGAGGAATGTGGTGCTACCACAGGGTGTTCGTAAGTTATCATAAGGTGCTACTGAAGGATCATTCACTTATCAATAGTACATTATACTCATATAGTGATTCTTGTTAAGATATTACAATAGGATAATTTATAGTTCACATGTTATTCTTAACGAAATATAGATAAATGCGAGGGCTAAGCAAATGAAACAATACCTAGACCTTTTAAAACATATATTGGATAAGGGTATTCAGAAAGAAGATAGGACTGGTACAGGTACAATTAGCATATTTGGTTATCAGATGAGGTTTAATTTAGAGGAGGGTTTTCCCCTCCTCACCACCAAAAAACTTCATTTGAAGTCTATAATCTATGAACTGCTCTGGTTTATAAGAGGGGATACCAATATTAGGTATCTTAAGGAACATGGTGTTAGTATATGGGATGAATGGGCTGATGAAAATGGAGATCTAGGTCCCATATACGGATACCAATGGAGATCCTGGCCTAGATATGACGGAGGACATATAGATCAGCTAAGCCGAGTAATAAATGAGATAAAGAATAATCCCTACTCCAGAAGACATATAGTTAGCGCATGGAATGCAGCTGACATTGACAAGATGGCACTGCCACCTTGTCATTGCCTGTTTCAGTTTTATGTGGCAAATGACAGGCTTTCATGTCAGCTATATCAAAGAAGCGGTGACGTTTTTCTTGGAGTTCCCTTCAATATAGCATCCTATTCTTTGTTGGTAATGATGGTGGCTAAGGTATGCGGACTAAAACCTGGTGAATTTATTCACACCTTAGGAGATGCACATATTTACTTGAACCATATTGATCAGGTAAAACTGCAGCTTGCACGACAGCCTAGAAAGCTGCCTCAAATGATTATTAATAGAGAAGTTGATTCTATATTTGATTTTAGATACCTAGATTTTAAGCTTATTGGCTACAATCCACATCCCCATATAAAAGGAGAAGTATCGGTATGATATCCATTATTGTTGCTATGGATCGAAACAGGGTTATAGGGAAAAACAACCGTATGCCTTGGAAGCTTCCTGCTGACCTGGCTTATTTTAGAAAGGTTACCTTAGGTCATACTGTTGTAATGGGCCGAAAAACATTTGAATCCATAGGCAAGCCCCTTGAGGGAAGAAAAAATATTATTTTAACAAGGAACGAGGAATATGCCAAAGAAGGCTGCCTAGTGGTTCATTCCCTAGAGGAAGCTTTAAAAATGATACAGGATGAGAAAGAGTGCTTTATTATAGGAGGTGCGAAGATTTATTCTGCATTCCTTCCTTATGCACAAAAACTTTATATAACCTATATAGACCATGAATTTGAAGGTGATACCTATTTTCCTGAAATAAATTATGACCAATGGAGAATGGTATCTAGAATTCCAGGTCCCCAAAACGAAAAAATCCCCTTTGACTATTATTTTGAAGTATATGAGCGAAACAATAAATAATTCGAACAAATGCTTGACACTATGAATATAATATGCTATTATACCGGAAATGCGAAATATTATTTTGTGAAGAGAGGGGGTCACATGCCAATTTCACTGGATCATATTGATAAAAAAATATTATTACTTCTTGAACAAGATTCTTCTATCTCAAATCTTGAACTTTCAAAAGCTGTGGGGTTATCACCCTCTGCTTGTTTAGCCCGTACAAAAAATTTGGTTGAAAAGGGTGTAATCCGCCGATTTACCACTTTATTAGATGAAAAAAAACTAGGATTTGGAATTACAGCCTTTATCACAATAAACTTAGCACCTTATAATCGAAAAAACATTGACAATTTTATTGAAGAGGTGAAAAAGCTTCCCTATATATTAGAATGCTATACCCTGATGGGAAGTAAGGATTATTTGTTAAAGGCTGTAGCACCCAGTATAGAGATCTATAAGGAAAATGTAATTAATGCCCTAGTTTCTATTCCGGGTATTAGCAGTATGGAAACTAGTATAGTAGTCAGCACGGAAAAAAGGGAACTTATGGTTCCTATTTCTAATAATACATAACTAGTCCATAAGCTAGGTGGATGGCAAAATTAAAATAAATTATAGAAAAAGATATTGGCATGATTCTATAATAATAGGAGTGAAAAGGGGATATAAAGCTATGTGGAAAGTAGTCAAAAAGAGCTTTATTGCTATATTGCTTATTTGTAGCCTGGTAATTCTTGCTTCATGTGGTGGGGAAACCACCAGCAGTGGAGGAAAAAAGACATTTAAAATTGGAGTGCTTCAGCTGGTAACTCACGACGCCCTAGATGCTGCCTATAAAGGTTTTGTCGATGGTTTAAAAGAAGCAGGTCTTGTTGAAGGTGAGGATTTTGTCATTGATTTTCAGAATGCCCAGGGGGAAACATCAAATTGCCAGACCATTGCAGCAAAGTTTGTCAACGATAAGGTAGACTTGGTTTTGGCCATTGCCACCCCGGCGGCACAGGCTATGGCAAACGAAACCTCTGAAATTCCAATTTTAGTTACAGCCGTTACAGATCCTGCTGATGCAAAGCTGGTAGAATCCAACGAAAAATCTGGCACCAATGTAGCGGGAACTTCAGATTTGACTCCAGTAAAGGAACAGATGGAGCTATTAAAAGAAATTTTACCTGATGTGGATACTGTGGCACTACTTTATAATTCCAGTGAAGCTAACTCTGTATTTCAGATAAACCTAGCCAAAGAGGCTGCTGAAGAGTTAGGTATTAATACTATAGATGCTAGCGTATCCCAATCTTCTGAAATTCAGTCAGTAGTAGAATCAGTGGTAGGAAAAGCCCAAGCCATTTACTGTCCCACAGATAACATGATTGCCTCTGGAATGGCAACAGTATCTATGGTTGCCCTGGAAGCCAAAATTCCTGTTATTGTGGGAGAGGAAGGAATGCTGAGAAATGGTGGTTTGGCTACCTATGGTATTAACTACTATGACCTAGGCAAGCTTACCAGCACTCAAGCGGTAGAGATTATGAAAAACAACAAGAATCCAGCGGATATGCCTATCCTATATTTAGAGGAGTTTGAACTATTAATTAATAAGGAAGTAGCTGATTCTTTGGGTATAACCATACCGGTGGATTTACTTGAAAAAGCTAAGTTTGTTAATGAAGAATAGGATTAACATAAAAATGTTTGATAAAAGGATTTGGGCTTTTTGCCTAAATCCTTTCTAATGGGGGTATAAACAGACATGGAAGGTTTATTGTTGTCTATAAACAGTGCAGTAGCTCAAGGTGTTTTGTGGGGAATCATGACTTTGGGAGTATATATAACTTACAAAATCTTGGATTATGCTGATTTAACAGTAGACGGAAGTTTTGCTTTGGGAGGCGCAGTTAGCGCTATTTTAATTATGATGGGATGGGATCCCTTGCTTAGCCTTTTAATAGCCTTTTTATCAGGACTAGTTGCAGGGGTGGTAACAGGGGTTTTGCATACTAAGCTAAAAATCCCGGCAATTTTATCAGGTATTTTATCTATGATTGCCCTGTATTCTATAAATCTTAGCATAATGGGCGGAAAGGCCAATATTGCCCTGCTGGGTATGGAAACAGTTTTCACTAAGGCACAGGCATTATTGCCTGCAGGCTTTGATAAGGCTATGGTAAGCCTAAGTATTGGTGTTGTCTTTTCATTGGCCATAATGGGAATTTTATATTGGTTTTTTGGTACGGAAATTGGAGCCCTGATCCGTGCTACAGGAAATAATGAAAATATGGCCCGGGCAATGGGTGGCAATACAGATAGAATGAAAATTCTAGGACTACTATTAAGTAATGGGTTAGTAGCCCTTTCAGGAGCTTTGGTAGCTCAAAGCCAGGGATATGCTGATGTAGGCATGGGTACGGGAACCATAGTAATGGGCTTAGCCGCTGTAATTATCGGAGAAGTGCTTTTTGGAACCCGTATTAACTACTTTTTTAGAATGACTTCTGTAGTCACAGGATCAGTTATTTATAGGATTATTATTGCTATAATACTTCGAATGGGCTTAAAATCCTCTAACTTAAAGCTATTTACGGCCATTATAGTTGCTATGGCCTTATCCATTCCAGAGATTAAAGCTAAATTTATAAAACCTAAAATTAATCTAGAGAAGGCAGAGTGAAGCTATGTTAAAAATAAGGAATTTGACTAAGGTTTTTAACATTGGTACTATAAATGAACAGATGGTCTTATCAAATTTAAATCTTCATATTCGTGAAGGGGATTTTGTAACCCTAATTGGTGGAAACGGCGCTGGTAAATCTACCTTATTAAATATTATTGCAGGAGTATACATGCCTGAAGAAGGGGAAATTCTGCTTGCAGGAGAAGATATAACAAAAATGCCGGAATATAAGCGTGCTGCTTTTTTGGGAAGAGTGTTTCAGGATCCTCTAATGGGTACAGCGGCAGACATGGAAATAATTGAAAATCTGGCCATTGCCAACCGCCGGGGAAAAAGACGGGGCTTAAGTTGGGGTGTAACCAGAGAAGAAAAAACAAAATTCCAAGAAGCTCTGAAAATACTAGGATTAGGTCTAGAAAATCGACTCAATGATAAAGTGGGACTTTTATCAGGAGGCCAGAGGCAAGCTTTGGCTCTGCTCATGGCTACAATACAAAGGCCCAAGCTATTATTACTGGATGAACACACAGCAGCTCTTGATCCTAAGACTGCTGTAAAAGTATTAGAATTAACCCAGGAGTTGGTAGAGAAGAATAGACTAACAACCCTTATGGTCACTCACAACATGAAGGATGCTATTAAATATGGCAATCGCTTAATTATGATGAACAAAGGGGAAATTGTGTACGATGTTTCCGGTGAGGAAAAGAAAAATTTAAAGGTAACAGATTTGTTAGAGAAATTTGGTAGCTTTAGCGATCGAATGCTTTTGGCCTGATTGAGAAAACCGCTTCAATTTGTAGGAAGCGGTTTTTTGTGTATTTATATATTAACAAGGGTATATTATTACATTTCTATGATATAATACGGAGCTGGAAACAGCAAAGAAGATAGCGAGCAGATTAGGAGTAAAATAGAGAATAGGGAGTTTGTTATATATGATGAAGAAATAAGTTTGACTTGTAGTCTTGGTCTATATATGATATGTGGTGAAACAGATGATATGTACTTTGATCAAGTGATTGAATTGGTAGACAGGCAGCTATATAAGGCTAAAAAATCAGGAAGGAATATGTCTGGATTGGACAAGGCCTTGACAGTAGACAAAGCTAAGTTAAAATACTATCGTTGCCTTAAACGGAATCTGCGATTTTAAATTCTATAATGCTTATTATGAGGTGCTGGATACTATTATAGATTGGGACTCTATCCCTGTACCATCAAACTGGCAAATGCATGATTATGAAGAGCCATATTATACTAATGTAAACTATCTTCATCCAGTAGATCCTCTTATATATAAATGGTGTTGAAGTTGGATACAGTCAAGTAAGCCACTTACCAGTAGAATTTAGAATAAACCCCTATTTAAAAGATGGTAAATGGAAAGGGTTAACAAGAGCTCAACATAGCTTTGGACTAGAACCAAGCAGAACTACAATTGTTAGGATTTACTATATGGTAAGTGGTCTTGGCCCTAACAACTGTGGTCCAGAGCTTATAGAAAGATACAGATTAAAGGAGAAGGACTTCCATTCCTCCTTTAAAGGAACCTCT
>JAAYKZ010000151.1 GCA_012522165.1 Clostridiales bacterium | reverse complement strand
TCTCGCTAACCCAGGCAAAAAATTCTTATCACCTACATAATCTGCATATTCATCTCCCCACCAAAAAAGCACGCTATTAAACCCAGCTTCCCTTATTAACTTAAATCTCTCTTCATTATCTATACGGTATCCGAACCAATCATGTATACCTGTCTTAACCATAATTAACACCTCTCTGTTTTCAAAATGCCTATCTAAATTTAACTCCGATAATTTTTTTAATGTGCCGTATCACAAAAATTAACTACTTTATTGTATTTTTTGCATCTATTTATAATTGCTCGCAATGGTGCATTCTCTTCCATTAAGCCGTGCCAGCGGTCACTAATAATTCTCTTTTCTATATTAGTTAATTGTTTTTCAAAAGGTAAAAATTGATAAAACTTACCTGCATCAACTTCTCCCCAGTGACTGTACTCTACTGTTTCATTCTCAGATATTGGATAATATTCAGGTAAAGAAACAACACTTATATTGCAGTCAATATTTCTTAATAAATGGCATACATAGTAAAATCCACAGGCAGAATAAGGAGCGCTGCTTTTCCATATTCGTATTGGTATGCCATCCTTTGCAGCAGACAACAGCTTCTCCATATCCTTGCGTTGATCCTGGAAAAACTGTTCTTGCTCCTTATTGTCAAAACCAAATCTTCCCCACACTTTTCGGAAAACATTTTGACGCTCATTTCCGTCAATTTCACCCGAAATATCTCCAATATCAAGTAAAAAGCCTATATTGACAATATCTTGGTGGTTTCCCCCAACTGCTTTTTCTTCAAAATGTTTCTCTGATTCAGCTTTGGTTGTTTTTTTTTCAATATAGCCAACAACTTCACCAGGCATATTTTTTATGTTATATTTTTTTGCTGCTTTAATTAAACCTTTCTCACTGTCACTAAATAAAACTTCAAGCATAGTTTCACCTTCTATTGAAAATACCTGCATATATTCTTTCTTCATTTTGGGAGAAGTAACAGTAATACCATCCCCTAGTCATTGTCACATCTCGTACCAGTTGTCTTATCTATAAGTCCATTTTTTTGCAGTTGCAAATAGACGTTAACCATAAGAACTGTCCCTATGGTAACAAAAAATCTTTATATTGACAATATCTAGATTACCAAAAAAATTTCAGATTTACATATTGGATAAAACTTTTTTCATGCATAACCCCGACTGGTCCAGCAGTTTTACCATTTTCTATATAAGCATATGCTCTCAAATTTGAAAATTCTTGAACTCCTTTGTTAAAGGTATTTTTTCAGATACAACATCAACAATTTGCCTTAAGTTCAATTTTCGGACCATTATTATGGCAACCGTTTACTTCTATAGATATGCCTTCATTTGTATATTGCGGTTTTTCCGGGTTCAGTTTAACCCATCCATCCGGTATATACTTTGTGGATTCCTCTGCTATTGTTAATTCACTTAAGGCTTTCTTATGTAATTTACGTTGCCAATAAAAATATGCGTACCTACTTATTCCTGCATCTTCACAAAACTTCTTGACACTTTTACCGCTCTCGCTTCTGGCATTTATTATTTGTACCCATTGACTCAACCGGTATTCTTTTGCAATCTTTCGTGTATTCATACAATCACTCCTGTCTTGGTTGAAAAAGTTTATACACTTTTTGCACTTTTTTAAGTTTTTCACAATTTTTTCAACCGGTTTTCCATGATTGTACTACTTAAAGTCAAATAATCCATGTGCGGTTCAATTTTACGCTTACATTAATGCTTTAATAAGTAAACTTATTTCTATTAGAATAGACTTTAAGGCTTTAACTGCTAGCTTATTTATTCTATCAGTGGCCAACTGCATTTCATATGTAAGTATTCATCCTTCAATTCAGCAGAAAGCTTTCCATTCATTTTATCCATTAAACTCTTTGAAATAGATAAGCCTAAGCCTGTACCATTACCTGAGCGTGTTTTGTCTGCCATGTAAAATCTATCAAAAAAAAATTCAATATCCCTTTCTGTTAGATCCTTTATATCATTACTTATGGTCAAAATTACAGTTGTCTTAGACCTTTCAAGTGATATACCTACATTTTCATAGGAATATTTAATAGCATTAGTAGCTAGGTTCTCTATAACCCTTTTTATAGCAGACTCATCAGCCATAATACTAATTTTTTCTTTTGGTATTTCAATACTTGGAATTATTTGTTTTTCATTAAATTGATTATATAAGTTCATAATAGTTTCTTCAACAATATTATTT
>JAAYKZ010000150.1 GCA_012522165.1 Clostridiales bacterium | reverse complement strand
ATGATTTTTCTCTTGTCGTTATTTCTAACTCGTTACTTAAAAAGCAAAATTATATCTCGAAAGTGACATTTTCATAGAATAAAATCATGATTTTTTAGGTGACATTTTCACAGGTTATTGACATAAAAAAAGCAAATGGTGAAACAAACACCATTTTATAAAAAAGGGACTGGGAAAATTAGTTGGATAAGTTATCGCTGTATTCATCCAGCAAGCTATCATCTAGGTATTCGCTAAACTCTCTAATTATTATTACTAGCTCCTCCCTAGTAAACCCCCTTCTATCGTATATCATATCTAAATAATTCCTTATATTAGCTCCAATATTTATCTTTAAATATTTGCCCACTATGCCCATTTCTCTACAATATATTTCGGTTTTTTCTACTATTTTCCTTATATCATTTACATATCTTTGTACTCTTAGCAACAGATTCACCACCTTGATTTTATTCTGATGCTTTCTTGTGATTATTATTCTTTATATTAGTCTTTTTCATCTATGTTGTTTTCTTTGCTTTTCCACAAAAAATTCGGGTAGAAGATAGATAAAAATCTAACTTCTACCCGATTATTCTCATAACTAATTATAGTATTAGTTTTTGATTCGTTTGGCTATCTCCCTATTTATCCTATTTCTCAGGTTAATCAGATACATATCTGATTTAGGATAGTCCTCAAAGGTGATGGGCTCAGCCAAATCTCCTTCTATCAGCTCCATAACATATTCCTTGCTTGTCAAGCTCTCTAGCAGTTTCATGGCTCGAAGATCTGTCATGGCGTGATAGTGCACCATCATACGTATAGACTCTTCTGGTGTACCATCATCTTTTGGATAAACCAAGAAGGGATCTCCTGATGGAAAGGCTCCTCCAGAATCTGTTACCAATCCTTAACTCTATTCTCTATAAATGTGTGGATATGATTATTTGAGATTACAGGCTTCTCTGCAACACCAGTCTTATAAAACTCATAGTTGGATAGGGCATCTATAACAACAAATGCCATTACCTTAGGAACAGCTTTTGCTCCCCACTGTGTAAAGAGATGGGACATTTCAAAGTACTCTACTCCTACTCTCTGTAGCGATAAAATTCTCTAAAATTCTCCAATGTTCCTCAGAAAACGCCTCTACCTTGTAATAATCCGCCAGGCAATCTCCGTGGAACCACTCCGTTTTGATAAGCTCCTGATTAAGTAGTAGGGCATCATAGATAGTAACAGAATAAAATTGTTGGCCATTTTCAGGTAGCTCATAGGCCTTGGCTCCTTCTATATAGATATAAGTTTCCAATAATTCCCATCTTCACACATATAAAAAGTTTATCCTCCACTGTAGGCACTATATTAAGGGTTTCCCTAAGAGGATCGCCTCCAGCAGCTATAATTTTCTTCCTCATGTGCTCTGTTATGCCCTTAATATTTTCCATAAGTTTTTCCGGTTCCTTAAAGATATTATGGTTTATTCTCTGCAAAATATAGCGGTGCTCTTTCCCGTCATCTTTGGTAAAGTACACTACAAAGGTATCATTTATATGTCCGTCGGTGTTGCGCACCCCTCTTTTGTATTGACCTTCAAACTGAAATGCTTTAACTATTTTTTCTATATTAAATTCATTATTCATGGTACTTCCTCTCCTATAATTTATCTGGATAGATTCCTTGCTTTATCATTTCCTCTATTGCTTTTTTTACTACTGGTTTATCCTCCCTGTATGTGACTCCGTACCAACGTTCACTAGAGGTTAAGACCTTGACCTTTGCTTTATTTTCCCTT
>JAAYKZ010000149.1 GCA_012522165.1 Clostridiales bacterium | reverse complement strand
TTCCATGGTTTTGTCTTGTTTTAACCTTAACTCGTTTCTTTAAAAAGTAAAATCATGTCTCTAAAGTGACATTTTCATAGAATAAAATTATACTTTTTTAGGTGACATTTTCACTGAGTATTGACACATAAATTTTTAAAAATAACACTTTTGGTATAAGGTAGGCAAACTTATTCTAAAGATGGATTGTAATAATGTACCCAGATACCAGAATAATCTTGCTCAGGAAGGGTTTTAAGGTTAAGAAGTGTCACTTTAGAATCTATGTTATACTGCTCTTTACCTTCTCCGCCAACAATATGGAATTCTAATATATTTGAGTTTCTTTTCAATGTAAAGCTTAATTTCACAATATTTGGGTTGGTTATAAGCTTACTTTTATTGTTATAATGATACTCAATACATCCCTTCTTTAAGCCTATACTACTATTGTATAGGTCCTTGTTATCGATAGAAGCTTTATCCAAATATATAGCCGTAGCTGTTCTAAGTTCTGTAGTTATAAATTCAGCAGCCAAAAGGACATCATTCTGTATATTAGATTTTTTCTCTGCAGCTTCATATGTGTTAGTACCAAAAAAATAAAAAGAAAAAAAAGGCACTAAAATTATCCCTAGCAAAGCTAGGGTTATAAGAATTTCTATCAAGGTCAAACCCCTAGTTTCTAAAATGCTATTGAGTTTCAAACGCGAGATTAAAGTATTCATAGATGTTCTCCGTCTTTTTAATTCACAGCCTATCAGATTTATAAGATTAATTTAATATTGATCAGGTATAAAAACAGAAATGGATATTTCTTTATCTTGGATTTTTGCCTTTTCCCTATGAATTCGCCCTGGCATTTTTATAGGCTGCTCCACCCCTGGAAATGAAATAGTTAGGTTTTTTTCTATAGATGTTTTGTCTGAGTTAATAGGTTGTTCTAATTTTTGCTGGATTATATAGAGTTCTTTATTTTTCTGTCCCGATATTTCAATGTTTCTATAACTATTTGCAAACAAAGCCAACAATGCAAAACTTATAACTAATAATATAGCAAGAGCTATTAACACTTCAACTAGTGTAAAACCTTCATTATTTGTTTCATTGCCAAAGCCCTTTTTCATAAGAAACACCACCACTAGCTCCCTCTTCTAACATATCTGGAAAAGTATCTGTAATAGAATTATCAAAAGTCAAAGTACTATTTCCTTCTGCTTCAAAAGATTTGCATATTAAGGCTCCGGTCAAGCTACCGCTTCCTTTCATCTTAACATGGGCATTAGGAGCATAAATGGCTCTTACATGTGCACTGGCAGCTCCTGATATTTCTATATGATTTCCTCCAGTGATAATATGTCCCGTAATACCTCCACTGTTTGCTATTATTAAATTTGCATTTTCTAAATGCACACAGCCCACAAATTTGGTATTGCCGCCTAAATTTATAGTTCCGCTACCCTTAAAATAAAGTATAACATCGCTAGCTTGTCCCCTATTATTTATGGTACCGCTATTCAAAATTTTAAACTCATTTCCAACATACAAATATAGTTTTCCCTTACCCGTCTTGTTTAGAGTGATTTTACGTGCTCCTTCTACGATAAGATCATCAGTAACTATAATTCTATCCTGATCTCCTATATGAACTACCAATTCGCTGAGAACGGTAATTTTAGAATAGCGACCATCATGATAAATATGATATGGGGGTGAGGGGTTCCAGCCAGCTTCAAATGCTCCTCTATTAGTAAGGTTTGAAGGAAAATCTGGGAAGTCGGGTAATTCATAATTTCTTATAGCTTCCAGTTTGTGAATTTCACCTTCTACGTTACCCTTTGGATTTGGTCTAGCTCCCGTTATTACTTTATCAATGTTACCATTTGGTCCAATGAATAGGTTTCCTTTTATATATGCACTCCAGGGAAAATAAATACTTCCCGGTTGCTCTGCGTTTGTAGCTACATCGCCAATTATCTTGGAGCTTC
Source organism: Clostridiales bacterium (assembly GCA_012522165.1). Lineage (GTDB taxonomy): Bacteria > Bacillota > Clostridia > Caldicoprobacterales > UBA3941 > JAAYGY01. Next base: position 582 of record JAAYKZ010000149.1, on the reverse strand, counting down.
CTGATTGTCCCATATTTATATTGCTATTTGCAAATAAGGCTACATCTATTTCAGGAATATTTTCCCTTTGATATAGCTTTATTTGAACTGATTCTTTTATACTATCTACAGTTCCAGTAGCGGTTATAACAAGGCTGTTATCCTTATCCCTGTCCACTTTAACATTAAAATGGCCTGGAGTATCTTCATCTAGTTTTATAGGATTAGATTCAGGTGCATCTATTAATGACTCCACATAGGCAGACATATCAATATTATCAGGATTTGTGATAATATATTGAGCAACAGCGTCAGCCCCCGATTTAGCTAAATAATAGGCTTGCATTTTCTTTTCAGCCCTCTCAGCCCCCAAAATATCTCTACTACTGTAGTGCCAAATTGTGAAACCAAGTAGGGTTAAAATGGAAGCTAGAATGAGGACTGTCCCTAAAGCTATGCCTTTTCTATTTCTTAAGATGTTCATGACAGTCCTCCTTAATCTAAATTATTGACTTATAATTATTTGTTGCTGGCAACCTATTTTGTGCTTATAAACTTTAGGGGATTAAATTACGCAGCATGAATATACTATTTATTAATTTT
>JAAYKZ010000148.1 GCA_012522165.1 Clostridiales bacterium | reverse complement strand
ATTGGAGAAATGCGGGATTTAGACAGCATCTCTATAGCTCTTACAGCTGCTGAAACAGGACATTTAGTACTATCCACTCTACATACCCAAAATGCACCCTTGTCCGTAAGTCGCATTATTGATGTATTTAATGATGACAAAAGGGCCTATATAAGGCAACAATTATCAAATTCATTACAGAGCATTATTTCTCAACAGCTAGTTCCAAGAATAGATGGTAAAGGTAGAGTAGTGGCGGTAGAATTTATGTTAAGTACTCCAGCGGTTAGAAATTTAATAAGAGAAGGTAAAGAGTATCAGCTATACAGTGTAATACAAACTGGCAATGCACTAGGTATGCAAACTATGGATCAAGCCCTGTATAAACTATACCGAGAAGGCAAGATATCTATGGAAAATGCATTAAACTATTGTATAGATAAAAAAGAAATGGAACGAATGCTATCGATTTTTTAATCCTAATACCCCTTTAGCCTTAGGGAGGAGATAAAGTGGATATCTACAATTATGAAGTAGTGGATGTTTATGGTAATATTTTAAAAGGTAGTATTGATGCTGAACATCAGGGGCAGGCATCTCAAAAACTAAAAGACAGAGGGTACATGATAATTCAATTAGAAAAGAAAAAAACTCCCAGATTATCCTCATTATTTTCTAAAAGCAAAAAAATAACGATTAGTGATAAGGTTATATTTAGTCGTCAACTGGCAGCAATGCTCAATGCAGGTATACCTATAACTCGGGCACTATATACCCTTAGCAAACAAACTCCTAATTCAACTTTTAGGAAAGTCTTGGAGGATATAACAAGTAACATTGAAAGCGGTATGAATGTTTCTGCTGCTTTTAGCGCTTATCCTAATATTTTTAATGATCTATATATAGGTATGATCAGAGCTGGTGAAGTAGGTGGTAATCTAGGTGAAACTTTATCCAGACTAGCCAGTCAAATGCAAAAGCAAAAAACACTAAAAGATAATATTAGATCAGCTACCATATATCCAATTTCAGTTATCCTTTTCTCAGTAGTTATCCTTCTTGCAATGCTTATATTTCTGGTGCCAATTTTTGAAGGATATTTCCCAGAAGATATAGAAATACCTTCCATAACAAAAGCTATTATTTTTTTATCTCATTCTATTCGTGGTTTCTGGTATATTTGGTTGTTAGCTATACTATTCATTGTAAGTATAGTATATATATTTTTTAAAACCGACAAAGGATCAACTGTACTAGAAAAAATATGGTTCCAAACTCCTGCTTTTGGTTCCCTTTACCATAAAACCATTATTGCTAGATTTGCTAGAACTTTTTCTACCCTCTTTGCTAGTGGAATACCGGTAATTCAGGCATTAGAAACATCAGGCAAGTCTACAGGCAGCAAATTATTGGATCAAGCTATATTGAAATCAATAGTTGAAATAGAGGAAGGTAAAAAAATCGGGGAAAGCTTTGAGCAAAGGGAAATTTTCCCGCCCATTGTTTCCCATATGATATCTGTAGGTGAGGAAACAGGTTCATTACCTTCATTATTGGATAAAATTGCTGAGTTTTATGAGGATGAAGTGGCTACTATAAGCAAAACTATTTCATCTATGATAGAACCTATACTTTTAATATTAGTTGGAGTAGTGGTTGGTATCATGTTAGTTTCCTTGTATTTGCCCATCTTCACAATTATAACTGAGACAAACTTATAATTAGCTAGACTATTATTTTAGGCGGTGAGTAAAAGTTTTATGAGTTTCTTTAGTAAAAAAGCCATAGGCATAGAAATAGATGATAAAGAGATTAGGGCCGTAGAGCTTCAAAAGAGAAAAAGCAAAATATTTCTTTCGCGATATGATCGTATTTCCCTGCCGCCTGGTATTGTAGAAGATGGAAAAATATCTAAACTTGATGAGCTAGGAGGCTATCTAAAAGAGTTATTGGGAAAGAACAAATTCAAAAAGAAAAATATAGTATTAGGTTTATCTAACCAAGATATTATGATAAGAAAAATATCTCTTCCTGACATACCTAAGGAAAAATTAGATTTACTAGTATCTAATCAGGCACAAGGGTATATACCCTTCCCACTAGATAATTGCATACTTGATTATATGGTTGTTGGAAAAAAAGAAACAAGAGATATAAAACAAGTTGAGATTTTACTAGCAGCAGCTCAGTTACCCATGATAGAGAGTTTTTACCAGTGTTTTAGTAAGGCTGGATTAATAATAGAAGATATAAAAATTTCTTCCCTTGCAATTTTAGATGTAATAAATAAGGAGAAAAATAAAGGTGTTGTAATATTTATTGATATACCCAATAATTTAGCTAATCTTGTTATAAGTGTTGATGGAGCTCCTAAATTAGTTAGGCTTCTTAGAGTTAATCTTGCACAAGCAACCGGGATAGCTCCTGCTAGCACCACTTCCAAAATGGAATTATTGGATATAGTTCTTTCTACATGGAGTCAAATATTATATAACGAAATAAGATCCTCCATACAATATTTTCAAACATATGAGAATATAGATTTAATTGATAGGATTATATTAAGCGGCTGTGGCAGTCGGATTATAGGATTAGACAGAGCATTAGAAAATAGTATGGATATACCAGTGGAAATAATTAATCCTATGCAAAAAATTTGGACTAGTTCCAATTTATCTCTTCAGGAAGATGTTATAGATTATTCAGCATGCATTGGCTTAGCCCTTGCTAGTTTGGAGTGAATAGGAAATTGAATTCTATAAGTTTATTACCCAAATCTATAAAGTCGTCAAATAATAATAGATCTTATGTAGATAGGCTATTGATAATAATTGCTATAATCCTTATATTAGCATTATTTACATTATATATTGTCTTATTTATTCATACCAGAAAAATTAACCATAAACTTAGACTGCTTAAGGAACAAAGAAAGGCTATAGAAATATTTCTGGAAGATAAAAAAGATATATTAACAGCTAAAGATGAGATAAATAGACTTCAAGGGATTGTAGAAAAAGCCATAGGAAAGGTTCCAGACTGGTCAGCACTCTTTATTGATATAGACAAGTGTAAAACCGATGATATACACAATCGTAATGTAAAAGGAAGTTTTGATGATACCGAAGCGGTAATTATAATCAACGGTAATACAAACAGCCAGCAAAGCATTAAAACTTATATGGACAGGATAAGTGAACTAGCTACCGTTAGTGATGTAGAATTACGTTATATTAGACAAATTGATATGGAAGATACTACTCAATTAGAGTTTGAAATAATTATTTATATAATCCAAGAAAACTAATAGTACAAGATAGATGACAGATAAGGAGGGAAGGGACATGGAACTAGTATTGGCGATAAGAAAAATTTCGATTCCCTTCATTCTGCTTTTACTAATATTGATGACGCTAAACCAATGGCAAATTTTTAGTAAGGCACAAAGTGAGTTAGAAGAAGAAATAGCAGCCATAGACTCCTTAAAATTAAAACAAGAGACCATAAAAAATCTTACAGAAAATAAAAATTTATTAGCAGACAGTATAAATTCTTTACAGTACATGATCCCATCTAATAAAGAGCATTCAGATTTACTAGGTTATTTAAACTCTTTATTTATTAAACATAACATACAAATAAATTATTTGGAATTTAGCGACCATGTAGAGAAAGAGGACTTTAATGAAATTCCTATAAATATTTCATTAAAGGGACAGTATAATGAAGTTGTTAATTTACTCAATGAATTTAGAATGGGCAACAGACCTTTAAGGATAGATGAACTACATATAGATATAGGAGATGGCAGCTCTATAGTACACTGCGATATTCTTGCCTATGCATTTTTTAGAGAAACAGCTGAATAATTTGAACTCATTACGAGGTGTTTTAATTGAAAAATACGAGCAAAAGAAAACTATTAGGTGATTACCTAATTGAAGCCGGTATTATCAATGAACAGCAACTGGAAAAAGCCTTAGAGTATCAAAAAGAAATGCTTAAACAGGGAAATGTTGGCTTATTGGGCCAGACTTTAGTGGAACTTGGCTATTGTACTAGTAATGATATTATGTTGGCTCTAGCTATGAAAGATGGCGTTCCTTTTATGGTATTAGATGATAATATGATAGATGAAAAGGCAGCTTCATTACTTCCCTATGAAATAATGCTTAAATATAAGGCTGTGCCCATAGGTTTTGAAAATGAAAAACTATTAGTAGCAATGATGCATCCTACTGATATAATTGCCATTGATGATATTCATATATTAACAGGATACGACATACAGCCCATAATAATCCCAGATTTTCAGCTTGAAGCAGCACTAGAACAAGTAAAGTCAGGTATTTGGGGGAAGGTAGCACTGAATTTCGAACATAAGAACAATTATGACTCTGCAGAAAGCAGCGGCATACATGCAGAGACTGAGACTGATCAGGTAGAACAAATTATAAGTCCTGATATTGAAGTCATTGATGAAACAAAGGATAGACCGGCAGTGCAGCTTGCCAATGTAATTTTTAATCAAGCTGTAGAATCAAGGGCTAGCGATGTTCATATTGAACCCTTTGGAAACAGAACTCGTATTCGCTTTAGAATCGATGGTGTATTACATGAAATTATGAATCCACCAAAGAAGCTTCATGCCTCTTTGGTATCTAGAATAAAAGTTATGGCCAATATGGACATTGCTGAGCGGAGGATACCTCAAGATGGAAGGATTACTCTGCGGGTGCATTCTAAAACTATTGATGTTCGAGTTGCATCTTTGCCGACGGCTTATGGTGAAAAGTTAACTTTAAGGCTGTTAAACCGAAGTGAAAGACTTATTACATTACCAGAGTTAGGATTCCCCGAGGATCAACTTGATATCTTCTATAGGATTATTAATCTCCCCTATGGGTTCATCTTAGTCACTGGACCCACTGGAAGCGGAAAAAGTACAACCCTTTATGCAATTTTAACGCAGCTAAATTCTATTGATAAAAATATTGTAACCATTGAAGATCCCATTGAAAGGAGATTAGAGGGAATCAATCAATCTCAAGTTAATATAAAGGCCGGCATGACTTTTGCATCAGTTCTGCGTTCATTTTTGCGTAATGATCCCGACATCATGATGGTGGGTGAAATAAGAGACGTGGAAACAGCTAGAATTGCTATAGAATCAGCACTCACTGGCCATCTAGTACTATCAACCTTACATACCAATAGTGCTGCTGGTGCAATAACCCGTTTAAACGATATGGGTATCGAGCCTTTCTTAACCGCATCTGCATTAACAGGTGTTGTGGCACAAAGGCTTATTAGAGTTCTTTGCCCTCATTGCAAAGTGCCATACCTAGTAAGTAGATCAGAGATTTTAAAAAGTTGTCCTGATTTTCCTATAGAAGATGGTGAAGAGAAAATACAACTTTACCGAGCCAACTCATGTTATAGCTGTAATAACACTGGATATAGGGGGCGAATAGGAATATTTGAAGTTCTGCATATAAGTGAATCTATAAGAAAACTAATCCTCAACCGGGAGTCTGAACATCGTATAAATGAAGTAGCTAAAAAAGAAGGAATGATTACTATTAGGCAACACGGTCTTATGAAGGTGAAAGATGGAACCACTTCTATGGAAGAATTATTGAGGGTAATTGCATAGGTTAATTTATTAGTTAAGCGCTTCATCAACCTATAAGCGCCTAACTATAATAAATTAAATAAAAACATAAAAGAAAGGGGATAAGAATGCTTAAAAAATTTAAAAAAAATCAAAAAGGTTTCACATTAGTGGAACTAATGGTAGTAGTAGTTATTATAGGTATACTGGTTGCCATTGCTATACCTGTATATAACGAAGTGCGAGATAAGGCCAAACAAAACGCTGGAGAAGCGAATAAAAAAATAATTGAAAGGGCAATTGAGGTGTATCTAACTGATGAAGGGTCATCAATTGAGGATCTTACAGGTGATGATGGACTCCAAATACTCGTGGAAGAAGAATATCTTAAAGAAATACCTGAACCTCCAGGTGGTGGTTCTTATAGTATTAGTACAACGAAAGATGAAGATGGTGAAGTTGTCGGTTATGAGGTTATTGGTCCTCGTGATTAAGGACAAAGTGATGAAAATTAATAAATAGTATATTCATGCTGCGTAATTTAATCCCCTAAAGTTTATAAGCACAAAATAGGTTGCCAGCAACAAATAATTATAAGTCAATAATTTAGATTAAGGAGGACTGTCATGAACAT
>JAAYKZ010000147.1 GCA_012522165.1 Clostridiales bacterium | reverse complement strand
GTATATGTGCCCGCACCGCCTGTCCAGCCAAACTCTCCTATAGAGCCATTGCAGTTTCCGGCAGCTGGATCCATCATAGTGCGTACTCCTAGTCCATAGCCATACCCGGCCAAATATGAATTTCTAAAGTCCTTGAGCTGAGCTTCGTTTAGTTGGTTTCGCCTCATAAGGTCTATGGTCTTTCTTCCTATAATTCTTACTCCGTCTAGTTCTCCACCATTAGCCATCATTTGGGTAAACCTTAAATAGTCCCTAACAGTTGAGTACAAGCCAGCCCCGCCGCCTTCATACAAAGCATCAGGCTCATGATATTCATCAAAGAAGGCTGGAGCCTTGGTTAGTTTTCCATCCTCTGAACGATGATAAAATGAAACCATTCTCTCCCGAATATCTCCGCGGAAGCGATAGCCAGTATCTTTCATTCCTAAGGGTTCAAAGATTTCCCGCTGCAGGAATTCCCCAACGCTCATGCCAGATACTACTTCTATAAGACCGGCAACCAGTTCGTGCCCATATCCATAAAGCCAACGTGTTCCCGGTTCAAATGCAATGGGCACCTTGGACATAGCCTTAATTTCGGTTTGAAGATCATAATTGCCTAAGGTGTTCCTCAGCTCTTCCCTTACCTTGGCCATTGCCTTTGCAGTATGGGAATCGCCAAAATAATAGGGCATTCCAACAGACATTGAAAATGCATGCTTTACAAGCATTGGGTTTTTTACAGGCTTTATGCTAACGTTTCCATTAGGCTGTACTTCTACCTTGTTCATATGCCTGTACTCAGGTAAATATTCATATAAGGGGTCATTTAGCAGGTATTTTCCACGCTCAAAAAGGATAAGGGCGGCTGTACATACTATTACTTTTGTCATGGACCATAATCTAAAGACACTATCCTCAGTAATTGGCTTGTTGCTTTCAATATCAGCAAGACCAAAATATCCCTCATATAGTATTTTTCCGTCCTTTGCAATAGCACAGGCACAGCCAGGAGGGCCATTTTTAGTAAAATCTTCAAGAAGATTTGATAAATGATTAAACCTAGACATGATAATTCCCTTCTTTCTATTTATAATTTTCTAATAATTAGGCGCTATTACGTTTTAGCATGATGCCAGATTAAGTATACTATATATGTTCATTGAATCTTATTACAATGCATTTGTGGTCATATGTTAATATTTAATTCAATCTTTATGGTAGTCTTATAAAAAGCAGTACATGATATTGCAGAAATGCTAGGTTTTGTGGTATAAAAGGTGCTAACCTACAAAGTTATTATCTCCATTTTGTAGAAAAATCACCACAGCTCTCACGAAATATAAAGTTGGTTTTCTCAAAAACAGTAATAGGTTTATCTACTTGACCTGTTATTATTTCCGTAATTAATTGTATGCATCGTATTACCATATTTTGTACAGGCAGATCTATTACAGTCAAAGTTGGATTTAATAACTCACTAGTTATAGTATCACCATATCCCACAATTTCTACGTCTTCTGGAATTTTAATACCCTTTGAATGTAAAAACTCATAAGCACCATTAATCATACCTGCAGGCATAGAAAAAAACAGGGCAGTAGGATGCTCTTTGGTTGCAAAAATCTTTTTTAAAGCTCTTTTTCCACCTGGTACATCCATAGTTTCCTGAGCAATATGCTCTTCTGACACTTCTACCCCATAACTTCGGCAGCCATCTAGAAAGCCAATTTTTCTCATACTTAAATGCTTCATTAGCAGGTTTGATTCGATTATCCCTGCTCTTCTATGTCCTCTAGCTGAAAGGAGCTCTGCCGCCATTCTGCCTACATTATAGTCATCCAAACAAACAGAACTAAATCTGTCACTTTGCCGGTTGAAAAACACTGTTGGCATTAAAGTCTTTTCATTATTAATATACTCCATATCGGCATCAGAGGCACCTACAATAATAACACCATTATAGAAGTTATCCCTAAATACCTCTCCAATTTTATATAACTGGGTATATTGATAGGGTTTAAATACAATCTCCACATCCATATTTTTTTCTAGTATACTGCTGTGTAATCCATCAAAAAAGCGTACCAGTAACTCTGATGAATATAGGGATGGCCATAGAATACCTATAACGGTAGACACTTTTCCACTGGTCTGCTGACGCAATCTTCTGGCATATATATTGGGTTTATATCCTAACTTTCGCGCTTCCTCCAAAACTCTTTTTTCAGTTTCTTCGGAAATTCGCATTTCTCGCGCTCGCCCATTTAGAATAATTGATACCGTTCCCGGTGAAAGATTAGTTCTTTCTGCAATCATCTTGACACTAACTCTTCCCACGAAAATCCTCCAAATTATCTAAATTTATAATCTGCCTATATCATATCATGATTTGAATCAAAATAAAACCAAATTTGGGCTAATAAGTTACAAGATATATTATTTTCATTGTTGAATAATAGATTGCCTATATTCTTTATAATCCTTGGGTGTTGTACCATAGTATCGTTTAAATGCCTTATAGAATGTATTTGTGCTATTATATCCTACCTGTTCTACAATCTCTGCTACAGTAAGGCTTGTCTCTTCAAGCAACTCTGCTGCCTTTGTCATGCGTTTTTGTTGTATATAATTTTGGATGGTAATTCCTTTATTTTGCTTAAAGAAACTGGAGATATAATTCTCAGTTAATCTCACAAATTGGGCGATTGTTGTGAGACTTAAATTAGGATCATCATAATTTTCATCTATGAATGTTGTTATTTTATCCACCAGATTCTGATTTCTGTTTTTATTGCGCAAATTTACGGATAAACACAGCTTTTTAACTACTATGGATGCACATTCCATTATTGCATCAATACTGTCTGACCTTTTCATCTGTCTGAGAATCTTCTCTATCTCCCTTTCTAATTGATCGTCTAGATCAGGGAGTTTAGAAACTAATAATAATGTGGTTTCTGACAACATGGATACGAATCTGTCGCGTTGTACCTTAGAAGCTTCCAACACCTCTATATTTC
>JAAYKZ010000146.1 GCA_012522165.1 Clostridiales bacterium | reverse complement strand
TTTACTGTTCGTCCACGAATCTCTTAAGGATAAGCTAGCAAATCAAGCTAGAAATCCTGTTTTTTCAAAAAACTTTGGCATACTGCTAGGGTCTAAGATAAAGACAAAAAATAGCTATATAGTACATATAAATCACATAATGCCCTTGGGCAGACTCAAGCCCCATAAAATTCCCAGGGCCTTTTCAGATAAGAAATGGGAATCAATACAAAACAAAGTATTTAATAGCTATCCAACTCAGGAAATTGTTGGATGGTATGGTATCCGAAAAGGCTGGAACGCCATGCTTACAGAGCAGGACCAACGCATTCATCGTGAGATATTCACCAAATCCTGGCATGTAATCTATCTATTGGATAATGCCAACAATTCTAGCAACTTTTTTTATTGGGATAGGGATAGGTTAAAATTATTGAAAGGCTATTATGAATATCGGGAAAAGGATGGGGAGCTGTTATTTGAAGATATTAAAACTCCTAGGAAACCGCTAATAATTGCTGCAGCATTAGGGATTTTAGCTATAATTTCATTTTTCTCTTTAATAAATCATTTTGACAAGTCCAATGCTGGGTATAGTGAAAATGGAGAGAAATATATTCAGGAAGCTGATGCTGAAAAGGAACAAATCACACAGAATCAATCACCTGATGACCAATCCCTTGAACAAGAATCCCACCAGATTATGAAAGAGTATGCTAAAAAAATAGCCGAGCTAGAGAGAGAACTGGAAGAAAAAGAGAAAAATATTCAAACCCTGCAGCAGGAAATAACAAAGGAATCACCAGAGGATACCCATGAAAAGCCTTCTGATCAGGGTATTATCTATGTAGTACAAAGGGGAGATAATCTGTGTAAAATAAGCAGTAAATTCTATAACACGGAAAAATATGCAGAAACCCTTGCAAAAATAAATAGAATCAGTGATCACAGGTCTTTGAGAATAGGCAGTTATATTATTATCCCCAGCTTAGAAGAAATTGAAGAAATTCAATAATTAAAGCCAAATCTTCCTAAAGATTAAGGTATCTTTTTCCGATATTAATAGTAGGAAGTAATTTGGAGGGAGAGGTATGAGAATAGAGAATATTTCGTCCATAGATAGAAGTTTTGCTGTAAGACCAATTAATAATCAGGAAAGTCAAGTATCTACAGAAAATTCGGTTACAAACAGAAGCAGCTATCTTAAGGAACTGCCTAAAAACTTTCAAACTAAAGATCCAAAAAGTTTTGAACCAGTAAGTATCGGTGAGCTACAGCTTATTGAAGCTATAGAGAAAGCTAATGCAACCTTAAAAGGAGTTAACACTAGTTTTAAATTTTCTATTCATGAAACAACCAAAGAAATTGTAGTCCAGGTTATAAACAACGAAACTCAAGAAGTCATTCGAGAGATCCCTCCTCAAAAGATACTGGACATGGTAGCAAAAATGTGGGAATTGGCAGGGATAATTGTTGATAGACACATATAGCCTGTGTTAACAAAAAACAAAACCAAAAGAAGGTGACAGTATGGGAGTTAACTCCATTTATTCATCAAACAGGATTAGGTTCGGTGGACTGGCTACTGGTTTGGACATAGATTCCATAGTCAATGATTTAATGAGAATTGAACAGATGAAGGTAGACAAGCTAAAGCAGGAAAAGCAGATCTTGGAATGGCAGAAAGAGGGATATCGCAATATTACCAATCTGCTCAGAGGTTTTTATGACGATTATTTTGATATACTTTATTCAAAGACCAACATGACCTCCGATAACACCTATAATACTATAAAGATTCAATCCAGCCATGAAAGCTATTTGACTGCAACAGCTAGTGCCGGGGCCCATGTAGCCAATAAAACAATTACAAAGATTGTTACAGCCAAAGCAGCTCAAGTAAAAGGAGCGACTGCTTCTGGTCAGGTTATGGGTGAAGTATCAGAGCTGAATCAAGATGGCAGTTTGGATTTAAAAGGACATTCTATTGTTATTACAATAGACGGCGTGACTAGAATGATTGACTTTGATGATGAGTATGAAAGCATAAGCGATTTTGCCCAAAAGTTCCAAGCTAAAATAAAGGATGTTTTTGGACATAAAGAAGATAGAGTAGTTGTTCAAGCTGATGGTAACTATATAGTGCTAAAATCAAATGAAGAACTAAACGGAAGTAATAGCGTAACCTCTACTACAATAACTGTTAATAATTATATTAAAGGGGACGGTGTCACGAATTTAGGTTTCAAGCCCAATCAAAGCAACCGGGTAAACCTAGATTCCACCCTGGAAGGCCTTAAAAATCACTTTGCTACTCCTTTAAACTTTGTCCAAGATGATGAAGGCAGAAACCTAGTTAGATTTACCATTAACGGTGTAGAGTTTAGCTTTAGCAGCAATGATACCCTGCGTACAGTAATAAATACTATCAACAACAGCGATGCTGGAGTAACCCTAACCTATAATTCCTTAACGGATGAATTTGCTTTAACAAATAAAAACACAGGAGCTGCCAATGTTTTAACTGCTGAGGATGTAATAGATGAATCTACTGGGCAGGGTAGCAATTTCCTTAAGGCACTAGGATTTGGCAGTTATAATCAAGATAGCGAACTTATACCCATAAGAGCACAAGGTGAAGATGCTATGATGGTGATAGACGGAGTTACCGTCTACAGAAGCACCAACAATTTCACCATCGATGGCGTAACCTACAATCTTGTCCGAGATTACAATGTAGATGGTAGTCAGACAGAGCCAATAACCTTGACTATGGCTCAGAATGTAGATCAGGCCTTTGAAAATATAAAGAGCTTTGTAGAAGCCTATAACAAGGTTATAGATACTATAAATAAGGTCTTAAAAGAGGAAAGATTTAGGGACTATCTTCCCCTAACCGATGAGCAAAAGGAAGCCATGACCGAAAAGGAGATAGGGCTGTGGGAGGAAAAGGCTAAGAGCGGACTTCTGCAAAGGGATCCTATTCTCCAAAATATTGTCTATAGTATGCGCCGGGCTTTAGTGGAACCTGTAAAGGGCGTGAGTATAAACCTATCCTCCATTGGCATAACCACCGGTTCCTATACCGAGGGCGGAAAACTCCATATAGATGAAACAAAGCTTAAAAATGCCCTGAGGGAAAGAGGCGATTAGATAATGCGCCTATTTACTAACAGGTCAGAGATCTCCTATTCTCCAGATAACACTGGCGAACAAAGGACTCAGAGATATGAAGAATCAGGGCTAATCCATAGGTTATCAGACATCCTCCAGGACAATATCCGCACCCGTAGGGATAAGGATGGCAGAAAAGGTGTCCTGCTTGAAAAAGCCGGTATTGTGGGCGATGCATCTGAGTTCTCTAATCTCATGGATGAAAAGCTTAAAGATATGAACAAGCGCATTGATGAGGCCATAGACAAGATGATAAGAGCCGAGGAGCGCTACTGGGCTCAGTTTACTGCACTGGAGACTGCTATTCAGCGCATGAGCGCTCAGAGTATGTGGCTAGCCCAACAGTTTGGTGGAGGAATGTATTAATAGAAGGAGGACTTACCATGGCAATACCAAACCCTTATGATAAGTACCAGCAGCAAAGCGTAATGACAGCTTCGCCAGGGGAGCTAACTTTAATGCTATACAACGGTTGTATTAGGTTTATAAAACAGGCAAAGTTAGCAATAGATGAAAAGGATATAGAGAAGGCAGGCAATTCCCTTATAAGGGCTCAGGATATTTTACAGGAGCTTATGGTAACCTTAAATCCTGACTACGAAATATCAAAAAATCTCTATGCTCTATATGACTACATGATCCAGAGATTAATAGATGCCAATATTACCAAGGATAAAGCTCCTTTGGATGAGGTGTTAGAGCTTATTACAGATCTTAGGGATACTTGGGTAGAAGTAATTAAAATAAACCGAAAAGAAACCTATGGTGGATAGGAGAAATTTATAAAATGATTGAGGAAAAAAGGGAGTTAAGGGATGAATTAAATAGGCTTATAGCCATAACTGCCCATAAAAAGCAGCGGCTGCAGGCATTGCATAATATGACCAAGATGCAAAGCAGTGCCATTGAACAAGGTGATATTGATCTTCTTACCGGTTGTATTAGAGAAAAGCAAAGGCATATAGATGCCATCGATAAATTGGACCAGGAGTTTTGCAGCATATATGATGGAGATATAAAGAATGAGCTGGCTAGCGGGCTTTTTAAGGAAAGGAAGTCAGAAGAAAAAGAGTTATTTGAAAAGCTTCAGGATGAGATATCCTGTGTACAGGAAATTATCAAAAAAATATATCATATAGAAAAGCAAAACAGTCAGAAGGCTAAGGAATTAATGAATGATATAAAACAGAAGATAAGACATATCCAAACTGGTAAGAAGGGATATAATGCCTATAATAAACAATATTCCATTAGCGATGGTATTTATATAGACCAAAAAAAATAATCTCTTCAATAAAATGGTTGCAATTATTTGGTACTGGATATATAATATATCTATGTTTAAACTTAGGTCTGTGGTTGAAAATCGATGCCAGTCGCAGGCAAAACGATCCACGTAACCCAGTCAAAGGCTGGGGATCATGGTGCGGCTTAGATGTAAGTCTGACCTATGGTAGCATATATTGGAGAGTTATGGGACGTACATGGATATAATTCCTAGTCGTTTTTGGACTTTTCGTGATGCTACTATAGAGAGAAGTAGTAGTGGGAGGCGTAAACCTTGAGCGAACCTTCCAGTCAGCGAGTGTGGGGGCAAAGACCAGGTCAGCTAAGTTTGAACATGAAATTTAAATAGTGAGGAGAATTATATCCATGTACCAAGACAAAACCTTAGTGTGCAAAGATTGCGGTCAAGAGTTTACTTTTACCGCAGGAGAACAAGAGTTTTATGCAGAGAAAGGCTTCCAAAATGAGCCCGCTCGCTGCAAAGAATGTCGTGACGCTAGAAAAGCAAACAGAAGAAACGGAAACGGAAACGGTAGACGGGAACTACATCCTGCAGTATGTGCAGACTGTGGTGCTGAAACACAGGTACCCTTTGTTCCTAGAGATGACAGACCAGTCTATTGCAGAGATTGCTATCAAAATCATAGATAAATTGGTCACGAAACCCCGAATAATCTTCGGGGTTTTTTTGTGTGTTTTCCTAATTGTCGAGTTTTGTCTGATATTTTATACAACTATTGGATATTCTAAGCAAAAATTTCAGTTTTCCACAGTCTAAAAGGCTTAATTTATGAGTTATACACAGACTTATCCACAATGTCCACATGCAAAGTGTCCACATATCCACAATTGTAGATAAAGGTCCTAGAAAAATATAGTAGTAATTGTCAAAATTTACGTAAAGTTTTTCCATATACGAATATTTACTGTATATTATGTATAAATATTTATAGTCTTTTACAAAAACAATAGAAAACGGGAGATATATAGAGATATTTAAGAC